>JALZWD010000178.1 GCA_023300365.1 Flavimaricola sp.
ACGCCTCGTTTTTCACGTCTTTGCATCCATCGCCCAGTTTGAGCGGGAGCGCATTTCTGAACGAACCAAGGAAGGGCTTGTTGCCGCCCGCACACGCGGAAAAATTGGCGGTAGGCCCCCTGCCCTATCTGCGGAGCGCAGAACGGAAGTTGTGCGGATGCGTGACAAGGAGGGCCGTGGCATTGCCGAGCTGGCGCGTCTGTTCGATGTTAGTGAGAACACCATTAGGCGGGCGTGAAACCTCCGTCCAATTAAAGGTAAAAACATGCTGCATACAGATTTTAAGATTGGCGATGAGTTTACAACGGCGACAGGGACATGGCGCTGTACCGACATTGGCACCAGAACGATGATCGCCATTAAAATTTCCGACTATGAGGACCAATCATGGTTCAATGGCCCGCCCTATGCCGTCGTCCAACATGTCTTTGACGAAGACGCCCTGTCTGGGTTCGAACGCCTGACAGACGGCACACTCACTCTTGGAGGCGAGAGCCCATATTAATCTCTGCGGCTTACTATGCTGGCGCGTTGTTCACGGATTGCCCGCGCAAATCTTGCAGACATGACTTTCAGAAAAGCTTTAGAAAAGCTGCCGACATCTGCGTTTGGTTCAAAGTAGAAACTCGCTTCCAGTTCATCTCGGTTGTACTCATCAAAGATGATCCATAACCGTTTATGTTCGGACAGACCCGCGCGGCGGATTTCAGTCGCTGGAATTTCCAAAGCGTCTTGATCATCCATGGGCTGGGTCCCCGTGATGGGTAGCAGATAAAGCAGCGTCGATTTCTCTGAGACCGGCACAACAGCAGACAAGGCTGTTGGCCTCGGCTTGCGACCGCCCTCCTCACCAGCATCCACTTCGCGCTTCCAAAGATAGGGGTAGCGCCAGATGTCGCCAATTTTAGGCTTAGTCATCGCTGTTAATCACATCGTCCAACACGGCCAAAAGCGCATCAGCTTCTTCCTTTGGAGTGTCCGCTGTTGCGCGGGCAATGCGCGGATCAGCCCGTGAGGTGAGATCATCGAACATGTCGCGGGGCATCAGGACAAACCGTGACGTGCCGTGATCTGACAGGCTCACAGGACCACGTGTTGCGGCGGTCCAAACATCTGTCGCCTTCCGATTCATCGCTGTCTTTGGAAACTCTTCTACGATGCGGGTGTTCATTTTGTACTCCAATACGTAATAAGCGTAAATTACGTATTTCTTGGGCGTTTGTCAAGTCTCACTGAGAGTGAGCCCCCCTTCCCCTTCCCTATAAAGGCTTTACTGTATAATACTGTAAAATAAAGGGTGCGAATTTATAGAAGCAGCACCCCATGATAGGGTAGGGGGTACACATATGGAAAAAGTATCAGCATCGAAGGCAGCAAAGTTGGTAGGGAAAACGACACCCACCATAACTAAGGCCTGTAAATCAGGAAAAATGAGCGCAGATAAGAATCCAAATGGTGGTTTTTTGATTGATGTTTCAGAGCTTTATAGGGTGTTCCCGCCTGTAAGCTCCAGTATAAACAACACTGCGGAAAAACTCCAAAACAACACCGCTAATTTACAAACGTATACCCATAAAAATTCACAAGATTCCAACGCTTTACGGGTCGAAGTTGAAGCGCTGCGCGATAAGGTTTCGATGATCGAGTCAGAACGCGAACGCGAACGGTCAGATTTAATGGATCAGATTGCAGGCCTTAAGGACGATAAGGAACGACTCCAGCAAGAAGCCGAGCGGGCCACGCGACAGCTTGAGAACATGATGACCGATCCTACTAAAAGTGGCGAACTTGTCGAAACCGTCAAGAAGCTTGCAGACCGTGTGGACGCGACAGAGGCCAGATCGCAACGCGGTTTCTTTGGTCGCGTATTTGGACGCTGACCCAAAACCCTACAAAGCATCTGACGATCATCTGTCCAAAAACCTTCAATAACTGCATCGGTTTTGAACGGCTATTTTGGCGGCGGAAAACAGGGCAGGGGGGTGTTGCAAAAGAGCTGACTTATGCAAAGTTGGGTGGAGAGCCGCCGTTCGCTGCGGTCTACACCAAGGTCAGCTGTGCGCAGATAGTGTACTTTGCAAAGTCTCCTGGACGGCCCAAAGGTGGCATCCATCCGCCTGCTCGATGCTGCGGTGCAGCTTCCCCGAAGCAGACATTGACCTGTTAGTGCTGCATTTTAGCGTGCTGGATGACGGCATCGCCGGACGGAACGGTCATTGTCGTTTTTTCATCCAATGGCCGATTTGCCAATGCTGCGTTTGCAGCGAGACGCAGCATGGGCGGGAACCAAAACTTAGCTGGAGGTGCGAAATAGCCTATCAAAGGCCTAATAGCTGCCGTTCAATAACCTGTATTCAACGGCCATTAACTGATGCCGGTAAGTGGGGGCATCCACGCCATCAAAAAATTCTCAAAAACCTACTAAATATAGCTGGATTTTGAATGAGTTTTGGATCGCGCTAATTGAGGGGGTTTTCAAGTGCGAGAGGCCGCAACAGATGCAACGACCTCTCTGGAAAATCTGGAAATACTATCCCAGAATTAGTTGGTACCATTAGTACCATTAGTACCATTTGAGCTTCCGGAATCCTGACTGACAATCGCAGCGAGAGCACCCAGCCCAAGTGCGAGGGGCGCTACAGTCGTCAATGATAACGTTGCTACCGGAGCAAAACCCGTCACGCCATCCGGTAGAACTACTGGGCTTTCCTCTATTTTTGGTGCGAGACCACCAGAAATAGCTGATTGTGGAACAATTATGGCGCTAATTGCGATTGCAGAAAGAATACTAGTGCGTTTCATCGTTTTATCCTAAAATATAGGTATTCCACATACGAGGTTGGGATCCTATTTCTGATGAGATTTGGCTTAACTGGCAAAGGGTGATGAAAATTTGAGGAAGCATCCAGGTGCCGTTTAAAGGGACTGTTGCATTAACCGGTGAAGAGGACATTGCAGTAAGATCTTTGTTTTCTTGGGTATTTCTTCATCATCCGAATATGTTGTGGTATGTGTGTTTAGTGTAAGCCGAATGCTAGGCTCAAGTTAGGGGAAATTTGAGCCAAATTCCCCTCAAAGTAGCGTTATTCTAAATCTAAAGTGCCAAAAACCCTGTTCAAAACCTAGGTAACTGTTGAAGGTTTTTGGCTCTCACCTGATAGCTGACATCTGTGCATAGCGTAGCATTGGTAACTTCGGACTCAAACCAGCCGTTAACTGCGGCTGGGAGCGGTCATTAGACGCGTTTCGCACGAGTGGCAGCTCAGGGCCGTCAGTATATGCTGCATCGTCCTATTCCGTCATAGTCGCCGCATAATCTTGACCACCATAGAACACAGACACAATCTCCACTTCGTCAGCCTCATAGCTATACAGAATGACAGCGGATTTCTCGAACGGGACAAGGCGGATGTTCTCGCCAAAGTCGGGGCGGGGCGCTCCACTTGCGGGTGCGAGGCCAATCTTATGACAGCGTGCGCGTATGCGCTGGACAAACCCAAGCGCGATGAGTGGCTCTTTGCTCTGCTCACAGATGAAATCTGCAATGCCCTCTAGGTCTTCTTCTGCCTGCGCTGACAGATACACGGGGACTTGCTTCATTCGCCGACAGCAGTGCCTTGCGCAAGCGCGGTGTATTTGGCTTCAAGACGGTCAAAGCCTTCATCCATTGGCACTCGTGGCCGTGGGTCATTCAAAGAAGCTTGGACATGCGCCCGCATCGAGGCGAGGCGGTGTTCATGGTCTTCAAGCATTCTCAGACCAGCCCGCACAACCTCACTTGAGTTATTGAAGCGGCCTTCTTGTACCTGCTGCGCGATGAACGCATCAAAGCGGTCACCAACAACAAAGCTCTTTTTCGTATTTGCCATAGTCGGCATCTTTCCTTGTTTCACTGAACATTATGGCACAAGGTATGAATAGTTCCTACCTTTTTTCTGACATATCCAAACAGAGACGTCTTCGGGATAGGCCACCCCTCAATCAAAGTAGGTTCCAAGTATTTGGAACCCTGCCACACGGCGAGTGCAGGGGTAGCAAACCCACTCTGGTTAGCCGTCATTCTCTGCGCCAGCACCGAATGTTTCATAGCCCATAGTCCGGCCCGTCGCGCTCGGCTGTTCGTTCCTGTTCCAGCAAGCGTTCGCGCTCCAGTTCCAATGCACGTTCACGCTCCGCATCCTGCTGCGCGAGGTCACGGCCCGCCCGTTCTTCATTGCCAGCAACATCTGCGCCTGTGTCGCGGCCCCTGCCGTCTCGCGCCGCCTGTAGGCGCTCAAGAGCGGTCTGGGGCGCATCTGCGGTAGCGCGGCCT
Source organism: Flavimaricola sp. (assembly GCA_023300365.1). Classification (GTDB taxonomy): domain Bacteria; phylum Pseudomonadota; class Alphaproteobacteria; order Rhodobacterales; family Rhodobacteraceae; genus JALZWD01. Next base: position 4,313 of record JALZWD010000178.1, read on the forward strand.
TCTCGTGCGGCCTTCAACCGCTCCAAAGCAGATTGCGGGGTCTGCGAGATCTGCGGTTCGTGCTGACGCATCGACGGCCCATCTGCCACGGTGCGCTCCTGTATCCCGTCCGCCATGCGATCAAGCCAGCCTCGCGCCCAGTCCTTGAACTCGGCGGCAATCTCGCGGGCCTGTGCGGCGATCTGTTTGACCTCCTGCCAGCGTTCAGCGGCTGGCGTGGTCAAACCACGCCGCATCATGCTCCACGATCCGGCACTCATGCCGGGCA
>JALZWD010000179.1 GCA_023300365.1 Flavimaricola sp.
CAGTTGGAATTGTTGCGCCGTTTGGCCCATTGGATGATGAAAGAGCCCGAGCTTGAGGAAGAGACGCTTTGGGTGGAACCCAACGGGCAAACCATGCGGATCATTCGCCGCACATTGGCCGAAGAGACACCCGACATCACCATCACGCACCCCGATGGGACCGAGACAATCGTGCCCTTGGCCGAAGTAAGCCCCGGCCGCTACGAACTGCTTTGGGAGGCGCCCGAGGTGGGGCTTTATCGCCTGACGGATGGGATCATTGATACGGTGATTGCCCTTGGGCCTGCGGCACCGCGCGAGTTTGAAGCAACGATTGCCAGCGGCGCGGTGCTTGCGCCATTGGTGGCCTCGTTCAATGGCGGCGTTGTGGCGATGCGCGATGGCGCGCCCTCGTTGCGCGATGTGCGCCTTGGGCGGCCCGCGTCGGGGCGTGGTTGGATCGGGATCACCCCGCGCGATGCCTATCTGACGGCGGATGTGACGGTCTCGCCGGTCCTGCCCGCTTGGGCGTTTTTGCTGTTGTCGTCACTGTTGATCTTGGCCGCGTGGATCCGCGAAGGGCGGCGCTAGTCCAAAGCGCGGGGCCGTTTAATTCAGCGGCACCGCATAACGCCCTTCGGTCCAGCCATCGACGTTATCGCGTCCGCGAATGTAAACCTCCGTCGTGCCCTCAGGGATCACCACGCCGCTCAGCGACCGTGTAAAGGGCTGTTCGTTCACATGCGGGTGGGCAAGGACGCGCATGCCAAGCTCTGCGCCATCCGCATCGACAACCTGCCAACCATCGGCGTAATTCTCCCAACCCGTATCGGCATGGGCCACGGTGACGTTAAAGGTCCAGGTGCCGCCCGATTGCCGTGCGTCGACATTGAGGATTTCCACCGGACCAGCGGCCACTGTGCTTGCCATTGCAATTGCCATCGTGCCCAAAATAATTGCGCGTTTCATGTCTCGCCCTCTTCTTCTTTGCCACGGATAATATCGCGTGGGATTGATGCAAATTCGCGGGCCCAAAGCAAGTAGAGCACGCAACACGTCGCCGTGATCAGCGCCCATGCCCCCATCAACCACGCAAGCGCGCCAAGGGCAAAATACATAGATCGCAAGCCGCGGTTAAAGTTCCAAGCGGCCCGGATATTCAGCTCGGCCGCCTTGGCCGCGCGTCTAAGTGCTATGGGATCATCGGGATCATTGGGCACCGAGGCCATCATCACCGCGCAATAGCCAAAGATGCGGTTGGCCCAGACAAATTTCAAAAACCCATGCGTCAGGAAAAGCGCCACAAGCAGCAGCTTAATCTGCCACATCAAAATTGGTGTGTCGGTATGCATCAAACCTTCGGCCACCCCGGCCAGAACGCTGGCATTGCCCACCATCGCAAGCACGCCGCCAATCGCCAAAAGGCAGGTAGAGGCAAACCAAGAGGTGCCTTGCCGCAGCCCAGTGACAATTTGCGCGTCAAAAATGCGCACATCGCGTTGGGTAAAGGCGATCATCCATTCACGTCGGTACTGTGCCATCAACACCGTGACAGAGGGATGTTTGACACCGGGATGCTCGATCCACCAACCAATCCCAAACCAGCCCACAAGGATAAGGGCCAGTGCGACGCAATCGGCAAGGGTGATAAGGCCAAGGGGGGCTGTAAATTCCATAACTCTCTTCCTAGCGCGTCAGGAAATATCTTGCCATAGCCATCAATTGGTAATATGATTTTACCAATTAAGGAGAGCGCCGATGGAAATGCCTGCCCCCGATGCCCGCGTTATGGCCCGCAAAGCGCGTTTGGTCGACCGCCTACAAGAGGTCTTGCCACGCGAGGCGGTGATCCATGATCCGGCGCAAACCCGCGCGTATGAATGCGATGCCTTAACGGCCTACCGCTGTCCGCCGCTCTGCGCAGTGCTGCCCTCCACGACCCAAGAAGTCTCGGATGTTTTGAAGATTTGCCACGCAGAAGGCGTGCCTGTGGTGCCGCGTGGCTCGGGCACATCGCTGGCGGGCGGGGCGCTGCCCACCGCCGATTGCGTGATTTTGGGTGTGGCCAAGATGAATGCGGTGTTGGAAACCGACTATGAGAACCGGGTGATCCGTGTGCAAACCGGGCGCACCAACCTAAGCGTCACAGGCGCAGTAGAGGAAAACGGCTTCTTTTATGCGCCCGATCCATCAAGCCAACTTGCCTGTGCAATTGCGGGCAATATCGCGATGAATTCCGGTGGGGCGCATTGTTTGAAATATGGCGTCACCTCTAACGCCCTGCTTGGCGTGCGCATGGTGATGATGGATGGCACAATCGTTGATGTGGGCGGCGCGCATATGGATGCGGGCGGGCTTGATCTGCTTGGCGTGATCTGCGGCAGCGAGGGGCAATTGGGCGTGGTAACAGAAGCCACATTGCGGATTTTGCCCAAACCTGAGGGGGCGCGGCCCATCTTGATCGGGTTTGACGACAATGCCGTGGCGGGTGCTTGTGTGGCCGATATTATCAAGGCCGGCGTTTTGCCTGTGGCGATCGAGTTTATGGACCGTTTGTGCATCGAGACCACCGAAAGCTTTGCCAAGGCGGGATATCCCGATTGCAACGCGCTGTTGATCGTCGAGGTCGAGGGATCGGACGCCGAGATCGACCACCAGCTTGACCTGATTTCGCAAATTGCCGAACAGCACAATCCCGTGGCCCTGCGCCAAAGCAATAGCGCCGAGGAAAGCGCGCGGATCTGGCTTGGCCGTAAATCCGCCTTTGGGGCCATCGGACAAATCAGCGATTATATGTGTTTGGACGGCACCATCCCCGTCTCGTCCCTGCCGCTGGTGTTAAACCGGATTGGCGAATTGACGCAAGCATACGGCCTGCGCGTGGGTAATGTGTTTCACGCAGGCGACGGAAATATGCATCCGCTGATCTTGTATAACGCCAACAAACCCGGCGATCTTGAGCTTTGCGAAGCGATGGGGGCCGATATCCTCAGGCTTTGTGTTGAGGTGGGTGGCTGTTTGACGGGCGAGCATGGGGTTGGCATCGAAAAGCGCGATCTGATGCATGCGCAATTTGCGCCGCAGGATTTAGAGGCGCAGATGGCGGTGAAAGATGTGTTTGACCCGCAGTGGTTGCTCAATCCCGCCAAAGTCTTCCCTCTGGAGACCAGCGAGAGCCGCCGCGCAGGGTAGCAAGCCCCGTTTTTGAGTATTTTTAGCAAGATGAGACCAAAGATGCGTCCAAACGATGAGACAGAGTTGGCCGAGATGATTGCCGGCGCGGATGGCCCTTTGCGGGTGATTGGCGGCGGCACGCGCACAATTGGGCGCGTGGTGGCGGGGGCCGAGATATCGACGTCCGCCCTATCGGGGATCACGCTTTATGAACCCGCCGCCCTGACGATTGTGGCGCGCGCGGGCACCCCTGTGGCCGAGATTGAGACCGCACTAGAGGCCGAGAACCAGCGCTTTGCCTTTGAGCCGATGGACCATCGTGGCCTGCTTGGGACTACGGGCACGCCGACGATTGGCGGTGTGGTGGCGGGCAATATTGCGGGGCCGCGCCGTGTGGCCGTGGGGGCGTGTCGGGATCACCTGCTTGGCGTGCGGTATGTGGATGGCGCGGGGACCGTGATTAAAAACGGCGGACGCGTGATGAAGAATGTGACGGGCTATGATTTGGTCAAGCTGATGGCGGGATCATGGGGCACCTTGGGTGTGATGAGCGAGGTGAGCCTAAAGGTTTTGCCGCAGGTAGAGGCAACGGCGGATTTGGCCGTGGCCGGGCTTGACGTGGCGCGCGCGGTTGCGGCGATGTCGGCCACGCTTGGCTCCCCCTTTGAGGTGACGGGGGCCGCGATGATCGGCGGCAAGACGCATATCCGCATCGAAGGGTTTGAGGCCTCGGTCGCCTACCGCGCCGAAAAACTGGCCGAGGTTTTGGCGCCCTTTGGCGCGGCGGACGTGACAACAGGTGCCGCAGCCCAAGCAATCTGGCGCGACGTGCGCGACGTGGTGCCAATGCAAGGCACGGCGGGCGATGTTTGGAAAGTATCGGTTAAGCCAAGCGATGCGCCGGGGATTGTCGCGCGCGCAGGCGCGGCCCAAGTGATGCTTGATTGGGGCGGCGGCCTTGTCTGGCTTGAGACCAAAGCCGGCACTGATTTGCGCAGCGCCCTTGGGGCATTTGACGGCCACGCGACCCTGATCCGCGCCAGCGACGCCACACGCGCCGCAATTGCGCCGTTTCATCCCGACCCTGCCCCCTTGGCCGCAATCACCCAAGGCCTGCGCGCGCGCTTTGATCCGCGCGGCATCCTAAACCCCGGCCTGATGGGAT
>JALZWD010000180.1 GCA_023300365.1 Flavimaricola sp.
GGCGTCAGGCGCGGACCCGGAGCTGACTGAAACCGTTTATACTCGCTGATGTAGACCAACTTCTCGATCTTTTTCACCGTCTCTCGATCGTATCCCGCCTCCACACAATCGGCGACTGAGGCTTCTTGATCGACCAGCATCTCAAGGATGCCGTCAAGTATTTCGTAAGGCGGCAGGCTTTGATCGTCGCGTTGATCATGGCGCAACTCGGCGGTGGGGGGTTTGTCGATGATGTTGGTCGGGATCATCTCACCCGCTGGGGCTTTCATCCACGGCCTGTGGTTGGCATTGCGCCAACGGCAGGTCTCAAAAACGCGCATTTTATACATATCTTTGATAGGATTGTATCCACCGGCCATATCGCCATAGATCGTGGCATAACCAACGGCCACCTCAGATTTATTGCCGGTGGTCAGGAGCATTTCCCCAAACTTATTCGACTGGGCCATCAACAGCACGCCGCGCAAGCGTGATTGAATATTCTCTTCGGTCAGCCCATCGTCTAGCCCCTCAAACAACGGGGCCAAGCTCTGTGTTACCGCATCGCGTGCCGCGGCAATCGAAACCGTATCGTACCGACAGCCCAGCGCGTCCACGACGCCTTGGGCATCGTCAAGCGAGGTCTGCGAGGTATATTCGGACGGCAACATAACCCCCCGCACGTTCTCGGGGCCAATGGCGTCCGCGGCGATAGCGCAGACAATCGCACTATCGATCCCGCCCGAAAGCCCCAGGAGCACTTTGCCAAAGCCCGTTTTGCGCAGGTAATCGCGCAGGCCCAAAACCATCGCGTGATAATCTTGCTCCCATTCGTTGGCATGGGTCGCCTTCTCGGCGTCTTGCGCCAACCAAACGCCGTCTTGGCGCACAAATGAAATTTCCGCGTAGGCTTCTTCAAAAACCGGCAACATTGCCGCCAACTTGCCGCCGGGGTTTAGGACAAATGATCCACCATCAAATACTTGATCGTCCTGTGCGCCCACCAAATTCAAATAAACCAACGGCACATCATTTTCGATGACACGGGCCACCATCGTGTTCATCCGGATATCATGCTTGTTTCGGAAATACGGCGAGCCATTGGGCACCACTAAAATCTCGGCGCCGGTCTCAACCATGGTTTCGCAGACCTCGACATACCACGCATCTTCGCAGATCGGACAACCAATGCGCGGGCCATCGTTGTCTGTTGCAAACGGCCCTTGGATTTGCCCGCTTTTGAAAAGGCGGACTTCGTCAAACACGTTAAAGTTAGGTAAGAAATATTTGAGCATCCGCGAAACGACTTTGCCGCCACGTAGGATGTAATAGGCGTTGTAAAGCTGCCCTTCTGCATCATCAAAATACGGCGCGCCCACCGCAAGGGTGGGCCCATCGGCACAACGTTCGGCAAGGGTCTCAACCGCGGCGATTGCTTCGCGGTAAAATGCAGGCCGACGAATTAAATCCTGCGTTTGATACCCCGTAAGGAACATTTCAGGCAGGGCCACCATGTCCGACCCGGCCGTGCGGCCATTTTCCCAGGCCGCATATGCGCGTTCAGTATTGCCAGCAATATCCCCAACACTGGGGTTCAGTTGCGCCATCATAAGGCGGAAATGATCGGTCATGAGCGCGGCCTTCTTGGGGACTTTCGGGAACTATCTGCTCTGATGTAGCAGAACTTGGGCCGAGGGGAAGCCGATTGCGGCTTTTGGGTCACGCTTGGGCCGTTGTCACGCGGGCCGAGCTTGGGTAGGTTACGTTAAGAAATGGGAAAATTCCGTCAGGGGGCAGCCGACCATGTCAGTGAGGCATCTTACTACTACCGCAATTTGCGCCGCGTTGTTGGCCATCGCCGCCCCAGTGGTGGCGCAAACTGTTGAGACCAAGCAATACGAAGATGGCGGCGTCTATGAAGGCACGTTCTTGAACGGGTTGCAGCACGGCCAAGGCAGCTACCGTTTGCCAAACGGATACGAATATTCCGGCGAATGGTTCGAAGGTGAAATCCGCGGACAAGGCACCGCGCGCTATCCTGATGGGTCCCTTTACGAAGGCGCGTTCTCGGCTGGCAAACCAGAGGGGCGCGGTCGCATCACATTCGCCGATGGCGGCACCTATGAAGGCGATTGGACCGATGGCCGCATCACCGGCACCGGTGTCGCGGTTTATGCCAATGGTGTGCGTTATGAGGGCGAATTCCGCAACGCGATGCACAATGGCACAGGCATCATGACCTCGCCCGATGGCTACCGGTACGAAGGTCCGTGGATCAACGGCGTCAAAGAGGGCGACGGCGCCATCACATTTGCAGATGGATCAACCTATTCTGGCGCCCTTGTCGCCGGCCAACGCCAAGGCACTGGCACCCTGACAATGACGGATGGGCTGACCTACACTGGCGAATGGCAAAACGATCAGATCGAAGGCGCTGGGCGCTTGGTTCAACCCAATGGCGACATTTACGAAGGCGACCTCGTCGCCGGGCGCAGGCAGGGCACAGGCACCGTTACTTATGAAAACGGCGATCTCTACCAAGGCGGCTTTGAAGAGGATCGTCGCCACGGGCAAGGCACGTTCACCGGCGTCGATGGCTACCGATATATCGGGGCTTGGGTGGCCGGACAAATTCAAGGCCAAGGCGAAGTGACATATCCCGACGGCTCGGTCTATACGGGCGCGTTTGAGGGCGACTTGGCCCATGGTCAGGGCAAAATCGTCTATCCTGACGATCCAAACACCGAGATTGATGAGACCGCCAGCTATGAAGGCGAATGGGTCGCGGGCGTGATTGAAGGCGCGGGCGTTGCGACCTATGCCAATGGGCTGGTCTACGAAGGCGACTTCCTCAATGCCCAAAACCACGGCCAAGGCACGATGACTTATGCCGATGGCTATACCTATACCGGCGGCTGGATCGACGGCCAGCGGTCGGGCGTTGGCACCGCGACCTATGCCGATGGCACGATCTACGAGGGCGATTTTACCGATGGTCAACGAGACGGCAGCGGCACCATCACAATGCCAGACGGCTTCGTTTACGAAGGCCAATGGGAAAATGGCGAAATAAGCGGCCTTGGCGTCGCGACATATTCCAACGGCGACGTCTACGAAGGCCAATTCCGCGACGGCCGCAGACAAGGTCAGGGCACAATGGAATACGCCACCGGAGAAGTGTCCGATGGCGAATGGCAAGACGGTGCTTTGGTCACCTCTGATGCCGCGCCCGCGACTGAATAGATTTGCCTACAATCACCCGCGCCGAGGCAATCAATCGTCTGACGGGTCAAGACACTGGCCTTGCGCATCCCGCCGACATCACTCCGCGTGGTGATC
>JALZWD010000181.1 GCA_023300365.1 Flavimaricola sp.
AACGATCATGACCTTTATCAATGGGTCACGGATCAAAAGGCGGCGGATGCTGCCTATGTCGGGCTGATCAAAGACATCCAAGCCCATATTTCGCAACAATAATATGGTCTGATATCTTTTAACGAAATCTTCTGACTTATTGGTCAATCTGCGTATCAGAGCCACAAGAGTCGGAGAGACGTATGAGTATACAGGACCCCATTGGTCTTCCAACCAATGAGACAATGCCCTTAGCTGAAAAGGGCTTTATGAACGGATATCTGGAGGCACTCTCTCTGGTTGAGCGGTTGCACCGTTTGTTGCTGGACGTGATCAAGGATGAATTCGAGCGTGTCGGCGTGTTGGAGATCAACGCCGTTCAGGCGCTGCTCTTGTTCAATATCGGTGACAATGAAGTCACCGCTGGCGAGCTGAAAAGCCGTGGATATTATCAGGGCAGCAACGTGAGCTATAACCTCAAAAAGCTGGTTGAGATGGGCTATATGCACCACCAGCGCTGTGAGATTGACCGCCGCTCGGTGCGCGTGCGCCTGACCGAAAGCGGACGCAATATCCGCGATATCGTGGCCAAATTGTTTTTGGGGCATGCGGACGGTTTGGTGACGCGCGGTGTTTTGGATCATTCGGGCATCGATGATATCACCGCAGCCTTGCGCCGGGTTGAACGGTATTGGACCGATCAGATTCGCTATATTTACTAGGGCGTTTGCGGATCAGGGGCAGTCTTGAGTGTTGTGGGCGGTGCAAGTGGCCGCCGCGACAACCGCCAAGGGCGTGGTTGTAGGCAATGTGCGATCAGTTGAGCGGGGCGGCATCGTGCGCCCCAAGATTTGGACCGCCAGTTCGCGCAAGAGTTTGCGTTTCATCGCCCCTTGGAAATTTTCAAAACCGCGTGCCACTTCGAGAAATGCGCCGGGGCCGCGCAGAACGTTGTGTTCAAAATACGCGGTGAGGCCGGCGGGGGGCGCATCGCCCGTGGCCACAACAAGGGCGTTGACCGTAACGTCGCGAAACGGGAAAGCCCCATAGGCCAAGGCAGGCGAGAAGCCGTCATTGTTTTCGCCGTCGCCAGAGACATCGATGGTGTGGAACAGACAGTCGGGGCCATTTTGAAACAGGGTCGCGGCATAGCCCATCGCGTGGCCCATCGCGGTGGGCATATCGGTGCGCGAACGCGGCGATGCGGCGATTGCATCCGCGACCATGGCCAAATCACCCGGCGTTTCGATCAGGGCCCAATCGGGGATCAGCGGCACTTGATCATAGCGGCCGCTCCATTCAAAGGCATGTAGGGCGACGGGATTACCATTGGCGAAAAATGCGGCCTGAACCTCGGGGTCGCGCAGGGCAGCAGCGAGGCCCGTGCGTTGGAGGCGGTCTTCGTCGGCATTGACGGAGGAGGAGACATCCATCGCCAAAATCAGCGCCAATCGGCAGGCCTGCGCGGGCGCAGACCAAAGTGCCGTGGCCGCCAATGCCGAGAAGACCGCGCGTTTTATCAACGCGGTGTTACCAATGCCCGGTATTGCCCATCGAGGTCCAAGGTTCGGCGGGGGCCAGTGGATCGCCGTTTTGCAAAAGTTCGATTGAGATATTGTCGGGCGAGCGGACAAAGGCCATGCGGCCATCATGGGGCGGGCGATTGATGGTGACGCCGTTGTCCATCAGGTGTTGGCAAGTGGCATAGATATCATCAACGCCGTAAGCCAGATGGCCGAAATGGCGGCTGTCGGAGGGCAGGCCATCGTCGCCATCCCAATTGTGGGTGAGTTCGATATGGCTGTTTTCCTGACCGGGGACGGACATGAACAAAAGGGTGAAACGCCCGCCGTCATTGTCGTAGCGGCGGGTCTCTTCGAGGCCGAAAAGTTTGTAAAACGCGATGCTGGCGTCAAGATCGCGCACGCGCACCATTGTGTGGAGGTAGGTAAGGGCCATGAGGGGTGCTCCGGTTTTGTTGGCTGGTTGACGTGCAGCCTAGCATGCGGGGCGCGGGGGGCCAGCCCCCGTTGGTGTCAAAAGCTGGATTGAAATGTGAAGCCGAGGCCTAAGGTGGTGTATTCAAAACGGCTGATGTTGCTGTTGGCGTGGGTGGCGTCGAGGGTGATGACGGGCTCAAAGCCCGCAAAGCTGTATTCCGGGATGGCCAGTTCGAGCCCGGCAAAGATGCGGTTGTCGCGGCGCCCATCGAGGACGGCGTCAAAGAGCTGGTAATCGGGAAAATCGGTAAAGCGGTAGCCAATGTTGCCCGAGATATCAAAGGGGCCAATTTGATCGGTGGGGGCGAAACTTGCGGAGATTGTCCATGAATTCAGGTTGCGATTGGGCAGGTCGCCGCGGGTGGTGGTATAGGCGAGCGTGCCACTGAGGGTGCCGACATCGGGCAGGGCGCGGATGTAGGTCGCGCTGAGGCCGAGGGAGAGATCGTCGGAGGAGGCCCTGTCGGGGTCGATTTCCCATGCTTGACTTGCGAAGCCCGACACAGAGACCAAGGAGGTGGGGCTTGTTGTGAAGCTTTGACGTGCAGAGAGGCGCAGGTAACGTTCGATTTCGGATTGATCGTCATCGAATGTAAAGCGCGAGCCGATGGCGGAGGACAGGCTGAGGCTGCCGGTTTCGGTTCGGCGATCATAGGTGAGGTTGGTTTCGAGATTGCGGAACGAGAAGGCGCGATTGCCAAAGAAGCGGTTGTCGGCGATCAGGCTGTCGCGGGCATCTCCGGAGAGGAAGACGCCGCGCCAATTGGCGTTGAGGCCGACGGAGAGGCTGCTGATTTCGGTTTGGCGAAAGCGGTAACGTGTTGAAAAGGCGAGGGATCCGATCCAACCATCTAGGGCCTGAGCATCCGCGGAATTTCTAAGGACCGTCTCGACGCCATCAATCAGCAAGAACGGTCCGTCAGAGCCGTTGTTGACATTATTGGACGGGGAGAAGGAGAGGGTGACGTTGGTGGACCATGGATTTTGGGCCCTTACGCCGGATGCATCGGCCATCGTTTGCGCTTGGTCTTGCGGGCTGGGGGCCGAGACAAGGGCGAGCCGCAGCCACCATTGCGAGAGGGTGAAACGGCCTTCATTGGCCGCCGACAGCGCGGCGAGGCGGGCGGCGTTGTAACGCTGGGCCGGGTCGTCGTAGAGGCGGTAAAGGCGCGCGGCGCCACGGCGCGCCTGTGTATAATCGCCCAGCAAAAAGTCGGCCTGCGCCAAGATCGAAATGGCGATACGGTCGTTGGGGTCGCGTTCGAGCAGGGCCTGCGCCAACTGCCGGGCCTGGGGGGCGGCACCAAGGGCGATGAGATCGGTTGCGAGAACGGCAAGCTCTTGGGCGGATAGTACGGCACCGGTTGAGGCGGTTTCGGGCGCGACGGTTTGCGCCCCAACGCCCGCGCCCGCAAATGTGCAGGCGAGAGCGAAGAGTGCTGAGCGTATCGGTCGGCCGCGGGTTTTATTCACCGCGATAAACGATAAAGCCGCCTGTTTCTTGGGCCGTTACGACGACGGCGTTTGGATCGTCTGGATCGTCAGAGGCGAACCGGGGATCTTCGGATTCGACAACCAAAACGCCGACGATCTCGCCACCGTTGCCGGATGTCAGATCACCAGAAAGAATGGCGTAGTAATTGCCCTCTTCATAGACCTCAAGACCGCCTTCGGGCGTTGAGGCAACACTGCGCACGCCACCCGCTAATTCTCCGGTGCTTAGGATAGATTGCGATCCGCCTTGGACCAGAAAGTTAAGATCGGGCAGGATAAGCTCACCGTCACCGCCGAGCGGGATTGGCACGCCGTTGATGTCAAAGGCGGCACGGTTTGTCAGACTTCCGTTGACGGCAGCGTTGGTGTTGAAATCTTCAAAGTCGATTGCGATTTGTACATCGCCCGTTGTGTGTTCTAGGCCGCCCAGATTTTCGAAGACACGCACGCCGGCGTAGTCGCCGTTGAACACCGCTTGGCCTGATTCTGGGATCGTCACGCCGCCTTGGCGCTCAATGATAAAGCCGCCAAATCCGTATCCAACAAAGCCGCCGGTGCGCACGATTGCGAACGATGTTTGCGGCACACCGTCAACGTTGTTGATGCTTTCGCCGTAAACCGCGCGGTAGGCGCCGACTTGGCCGATGGGGTCTCCGGTGAGGAAATCGGGTGCTTCAAGCTCAGCTTCAAAGACTTGGTAGCCGCCCACATTGGCGATGACGCTTGAGGCGGCATAGGTGTTTTCACCGTCGAAGCCCAAACCATCGACGATGAAGGTGTCGTCTTCGGGGACAAATTCAACCGAGGCAAGGAAGCCGCCACCGCCGGGGCCCTCTTCCGCAATCGCCTCTTGGCGTTCGATGCTTGCACCTGCGGAGGATGTTGTTTCTGATCCGCCAAGCCGTGTTGCTTCGTCGAGCAGCGCAAAGGCCGCGGACTCGATGTCTTCGGCTTCGGCGAGTTCGTCTTCTTCGTTTTCTTGCTCAATATCCTCGATTTCTTCGATTTCTTCGGTTTCGGTCCCGTCAAATTCAAAGGGCTGGCCGTCGTTGCAAGCGGCGAGGAGGGCAATAAGGGAAAGGGCTGTTGCGGATCTGAGCATTGGGTTGCCTTGCGTAAAAAATGTTGCCGCAACTTTCCGACTTTGCGGTGGGGAGTGTCAACGCATCAGGTGCATGTTCGTGGTGGTTTTGGGCAAAGTGTTTCCTTTTAATCCACATATTGCGACACCCATTGCGACAATGGCCCGATGCGAGGAGGGCAAATGCAACGGCAAAGCCGCTTGGCTGTTGTTGATTTGGCAGGTAGATCAGAGGCGAACAATATTTGATGGGGGAGAGGCGGCGTGC
>JALZWD010000182.1 GCA_023300365.1 Flavimaricola sp.
AACAACCAATTGCGCAAACGGCGTTTCCATCTTCAACGATGGCGACCGATCTCAGAGCAACTATGGCATGGTCTCCGCCGATGGGACTGTCCTAATCGAACCTGCCTACGATGCCCTGACGTGCTACCGTGACGGCGTCGCATGGGCCGCAAACTTCGGCGATGGCGAATGGTGCCCAGTTGGAATTGACGGCGTCCGAGCCCCCTATCCTACATGTCGAACAACACACTACCCGATCGGTTGGTCCCATCATTACCCTGAACCAATGGACAGCGATCCCTTCACCAGCAGCGTCAAATGGGTGCAGGCTTATCTCGAGTTTGAGTGCGGTTTCTGGAACACCCCCCCGCTCTTCCTCGGAGATGGCGCTCAAGGACAAGGATCTATCCCCGCAGTCGATTGCGACTGAGCCCTTTCCTCGCTGCAATCGCGCACTTCCGCGACCCAAGCACCACCACGCCCCCCCCCTGCGCCAATTTATCCCATGTCAATCCGCGCATGGCATGTTGCCCCTTGCCGCCCAAGTGACTAGAACCAACCTCAAATACACGTGAGCGGCCTCCGCTCGGATCATCACAACCAAAACTACATTGGAGAGAGCCACATGGCAGACGCCGCCATCCACGGCCATGAACACGAAGACAACCGGGGGTTCTTCACCCGCTGGTTCATGTCCACCAACCACAAAGACATCGGCATTCTTTACCTGTTCGTCGCAGGGGCCGTTGGCTTCATTTCCGTCGCATTTACCGTGTTTATGCGCCTCGAGCTGATGTCTCCGGGCGTACAATACATGTGCCTCGAAGGCTTCATGGCCGACCCATGCTCGCCCAACGGCCACTTGTGGAACGTGTTAATCACATACCACGGCGTCTTAATGATGTTCTTCGTGGTTATCCCGGCGCTCTTTGGCGGCTTTGGTAACTATTTCATGCCGCTGCAAATCGGCGCGCCTGACATGGCCTTCCCGCGGATGAACAACCTGTCTTTCTGGATGTATGTCGCGGGCACATCGCTGGGCGTGTTGTCCATGCTCACCCCGGGTGGCAACGGACAGCTTGGCTCTGGCGTCGGCTGGGTGCTCTATCCACCGCTCTCCACCTCCGAGGCGGGCATGTCGATGGACCTCGCGATTTTCGCGGTCCACCTCTCAGGCGCCTCCTCGATCCTCGGTGCGATCAACATGATCACCACCTTCCTCAACATGCGCACACCGGGCATGACGCTGCACAAAGTGCCGTTGTTTGCATGGTCGATCTTCGTCACCGCATGGCTGATCCTCCTGGCCCTGCCCGTCTTGGCCGGCGCGATCACAATGCTCCTGACGGACCGTAACTTTGGCACAACCTTCTTCGATCCCGCCGGTGGTGGCGATCCGATCTTGTACCAACACATCTTGTGGTTCTTTGGTCACCCCGAGGTTTATATCATCGTCGTTCCCGGCTTTGGCATCATCTCACACGTGATCGCGACCTTCTCGAAAAAGCCTATCTTCGGCTACCTCCCCATGGTCTACGCCATGGTCGCCATTGGTGCCTTGGGCTTCGTCGTTTGGGCCCACCACATGTACACCGTCGGCATGTCCCTGACCCAGCAGTCCTACTTTATGCTGGCCACCATGGTCATTGCGGTGCCCACTGGGGTTAAGATCTTCTCTTGGATCGCAACCATGTGGGGCGGCTCGGTTGAGCTGAAAACACCCATGCTCTGGGCCTTCGGCTTCCTGTTCCTCTTCACCGTTGGCGGCGTCACAGGCATCGTTCTGTCCCAAGCCGGCGTGGACCGTGCCTACCACGACACCTACTATGTGGTCGCACACTTCCACTACGTGATGAGCCTCGGCGCCGTCTTCTCGATCTTTGCGGGCATCTACTTCTACCTGCCCAAAATGTCGGGCCGCATGATCCCCGAATGGGCCGGTAAGACGCACTTTTGGATGATGTTCATCGGCGCAAACATTACCTTCTTCCCACAGCACTTCTTGGGTCGTCAGGGCATGCCACGCCGCTATATCGACTATCCAGAGGCCTTCGCGCTGTGGAACTACATCTCCTCGCTGGGCGCCTTCTTGGCCTTCGCATCCTTCGTGTTCTTCATCGTCATCTTGTTCAAAACACTGATGTCCCCGAAAAACGCGACCGAGCCGAACCCATGGAACGAATGGGCCGATACGCTGGAATGGACACTCCCATCCCCGCCGCCCGAGCACACATTCGAGCAGCTGCCCAAACAGGCAGACTGGGACAAGGGCCACGCCCACTAAACGCATCAAAGGCCTCGGAGAAATCCGGGGCCTTTTTTTCATCTGATGCGCAAGCCGAACCAGCGCCGATCCGTGGGGCGGCGACCAACCCGCTCCGTATGGCACTTTATCTCCGCCTCACATGCGGTCCCTCACAAGCCGCCACGATCCCATCCTATCGCCTCCCCGCGGGACGGATCGGCGATGGCTCGGCGCCTTGGGGTTGATTCCGAGCAGGTTTCGCTCCCAAACAAGCGTCGCCCCCTCGACACCTCCCAAGCCAGCCCTAAACTCTAGACATGCCCTACGAATGGATCACCCCAAACACAGCCGCAAACGCAGCCGCAAACGCTGGCCCCAACGCGCCCCAAGCCGAGCTGCACCTCTGGCCCTACCGCAGCCTCTCCAACCAAGGCTTCGTGACCTTCATCGCCATCACCGCGACCTGCATCACAGCGCCGCTTATTGGCCTGCTGGGCACACCTGTTCTGTGGGGCATTCTGCCATTCATCCTTGCGGCCATTTGGGGCGTCTGGTTCGCCCTGCGTGCGACATGGCGGCAAAGCGAAACCCTCGAAGAGCTGCGCATCTGGCATGATAAAATCACCCTCACCCGCCACAACCCCAAAGGCGACAGCCAATTCTGGGAGGCCAACCCCCACTGGGTC
>JALZWD010000183.1 GCA_023300365.1 Flavimaricola sp.
GCCGCCGCCTCGAGGCCGATATAGCCGCCACCGACGATCAGGACGTGTTTGTCGGCCTCCATTGCAGGGGCGATTGCGTCCGCGTCGCGCAAATCGCGCAACGTAAACACACCGTCCAAGTCGCCGCCGATGTCGGCAGGCAAGCGGCGCGGTTGTGCGCCCGTCGTGAGCGCGAGTTTGTCATAAGACAGCAACGTACCATCGCGCAATTGCACCGTTTGTGCGGCGGCATCAATCGCCACGGCGGGCGTATCAAGACGCAAGGTGATGTTTTGTTCGGCGTAAAATTGTGCGGGACGCAAATAGAGGCGCTCTTCTTCAAGCTCGCGCAGCAAATAGGCCTTGGACAGCGGTGGGCGTTGGTAGGGCGGCACGGCCTCGGCACCAATCAGTGTAATTTCGCCCTCGAACCCTTGGGCGCGCAACTTGGCAACCAAGGAGGCCCCTGCTTGTCCGGCGCCAATCACGATGAAATGTTTGGACATGTTCCATTTTCCTTGTGGTCGCCGTCTGTTTGCACCCTATATCGCACAGCAGCAATCGCAATTTGAGATAAGGATAGACCCATGACAATTTCCGCCGGAGCGACCCTTCCCGATGCCACGTTGTACCGTATGGGTGATGCAGGGCCCGAAGCCGTGGCATTGTCCACCCTGACCAAAGGCCGCAAGGTTGCGATTTTTGGCCTGCCGGGCGCCTATACCGGCACCTGCACCACCGCCCATGTGCCATCGTTCATGCGCACGATTGCGGACTTTAAGGCCAAGGGCGTGGATGATGTGATCTGTGTCTCGGTGAATGATCCGTTTGTGATGGGCGCATGGGGCGCGGCCACGGGGGCCACGGATGCGGGCATTTTGATGTTGGGCGATGCGTCAGCGGAATTGACCAAGGCGATTGGCATGGAATTTTCCGCGCCGCCCGCCGGATTGCATGACCGCTCTAAGCGGTTTTCGATGCTGGTCGACGATGGTGTGGTCACGCAGCTTAATGAAGAAAGCAGCCCCGGCGAATGCGAGATTTCCGCCGGTGAGGCCCTGTTGGCACAGGTATAAGAATGCGGGGGCACCAATGCGTTGGTGTCCCTTTACCCTTTGGTCTGGATCATTGTTTGCGTGGGGAACGGGATATCGATCCCCGCCGCGTCTAGCGCCTCTTTTACGCGGCGTTTCATATCCGCCTGATAGGCGAAATAATCCGCGCGACTGACCCAGACACGCACCAAGAAATCCACCGAGAAATCGCCAAGGTTGTTGACCTGAACAAATGGTTCAGGACTGGTGCGCGAGCGGTCATCGGCCATGATCGTGTCGCGGATCACCTTTTCCGTAAGTTTAAGATCCGCACCATAGCTGACCCCAAAGGTCCATTCGGCGCGGCGTGTATCATAGACGGAATAGTTGGTGATCGTGTTGCCCCAGACTTGCGAATTTGGAACGATCACTTGGACGTTGTCGATGGTCGCGAGTTCGGTGAAGTTGAGGTTGATGTTCATCACTGTGCCCATCGCATCGTTGATTTGCACAAAATCCCCCAGCCGTATGGGGCGGAAAAACACGATCATCACGCCGGCGGCGACGTTGGAAAGCGTGCCTTGCAAGGCCAGACCAATCGCGAGGCCCGCGGCACCAAAGAGGGCGACAAGCGACGTGGTTTGGATGCCAAAGGTATTGAGAACGATCAAGATCGTCAGCGTTATCACCACATAGCGGACGATATTTGACAAGAAGCTGAACAGCGTTTGATCGAGGCTTGGGTAAATTTCGGACAGCCGCGTGATCCGGCGGCTTAGGAAGCGGGCCAAGACAAAGCCGATGACCAAGACGACGATGGCCGCGACCAAATCGCCGAAGAATCCCAAGAGATAGTCCGGCGAAATCAGATCGGCGACGGTTCGGTTGCCCCAAAGCTCAATTTTGAGAATTTCTTCCATTTAGGCCCCAGCTATTTTGTCCATCTTGGCGGCCAGCCTGCCGTCAAGATCACTGAGCCCGTCAATATCGTGGGTGGTCAGGGTGACTGTGACGGTTTTGTAAACGTTTGACCATTCGGGATGGTGGTTCAGCTTTTCCGCCCAGATAGCAGCCTGTGTCATAAAGCCAAAGGCCTCGATGAAATTGGCGAAAACGAATGTCTTTTGCACCGCATCGCGCCCGTCTGTGGCGGCCCATCCGGCGTCGTTGAGGGCCTTGCGGCCTGTGTCATCCAGCGTTGTGCTCATTGTTGTTCCTCTATGTTGGCGCGTTTGAAGGGGCCGTAAGACGTGAGCACTTCGATATCGTGGTCAACGGCCTCGGCCTCGGCGCGCAAGTAATCGGCGACGGCCCCGCGAAACCCTTCGTCGGCCAGCCAGTGGAGAGAGTGTGTCGCGGTGGGCATATAGCCGCGCGCCAGTTTGTGCTCGCCCTGTGCGCCCGCCTCGACCCGCGAGAGGCCGTGTTCGATGGCAAAGTCGATGGCCTGATAATAACACAACTCAAAATGCAAACACGGATGGTGTTCGGCGCAGCCCCAGTAGCGGCCATAAAGCGTGTCGCGGCCGATGAAGTTGAGCGCGCCTGCCACGGGCACACCGTCGCGCATTGCCAGAACCAGCATGATATCATCGCGCAGGTTTTCTTGGGCGGCATCAAAGAAGGCGCGGGTCAGGTAGGGTTGGCCCCATTTGCGCGCGCCTGTGTCTTGGTAAAATTGCCAGAAGGCGTCCCAATGCTCGGGCTGGATTTCGTCGCCTGTGAATTGCACGATTTGCCCGCCAAAACCTTGCGCTTGGGCGCGTTCTTTGCGGATGTTTTTGCGCTTGCGCGATGACAGCGTGTCGAGGAAGGCATCAAAGCCAGAAAAGCCGGCATTTAACCAATGGAACTGTTGGCCAATTCGGCCAAGTAATCCCATTTCGGCGCCCGCGATGCTTTCGGCCTCGGTGCAAAAGGTGATGTGCAAGGAGGACAATTCATTTTCCGACGCCAGTTGCACCGCCCCTTGGACCAAGGCGGCCATGCCGTCGACCTCGTGGCCCGGACGCGTTAGAAACCGTCGGCCTGTTGCGGGGGTAAAGGGCACGGCGATTTGCAGTTTGGGATAATAGCGCCCGCCCGCCTGTTCCCATGCATGCGCCCAGTTGTGATCAAAGATATACTCGCCCTGGCTATGGCCTTTGGCAAACAGCGGGGCGGCGGCGATTATTTCGCCCGCCTTATGCGCCGTAAGGTAGCGCGGTTGCCACCCCGTGCCGGGACCAACCGAGCCGCTGACCTCAAGCGCATGCAAAAACCGGTAGGTTGTGAACGGATCGCTTGCCCGCCCGTCTTCGGGGCAGGCGCATTTATCCCAATCGGTTTGACCGATATCGGCAATCGCCGGGTGGGCCATGATCTCAATGGTGTCAGACATAAGATAGACTTGGGTTGCATCGACAATGCGTCAAGCCAAGTACCCTTCGAATGTGATGCCTTGGGCCACTTTTCGGGCCTCGGTCTCTTGGGCTGGGGATTTGATAGTCCAGCACAAGATATTGGCCCCCTGCCCCTTGAGTTCGGCGACACGCGCGCGGCCAAGATCGGCGGCCTCATGGCTGATGAAACAACTGTCTGTGCGATCATAATCTGGGATGTCGCGCAGCGCGTCGCAGACCGCAGGCGGCAGTGGCGCCCAGCGTTTGGGATCATATCCAGAGGTGACAAGGCCGCGCGGGATATTGGGCGCGGCCTCGGCCATGATGGCAACAGCGTGCGGATTGAACGACATGACAGCCACGGGGCCGGAATACCCTTCGAGCGCCTTTGCTGTGGCGCGTTCCAGAGTGCCGGTATCGGGGCCCATTGCCCCGTCTTGGTCCTTGATCTCAATCAGCAGTGGCACACGCCCGGCGACAAGGTCCAAAACCTGCGCCAAGGTGGGGATGCCCGAGGCGCCGCCGGTAAGCGTTATGGCCGCAAGGTCGGCGGCACTTTGCATCTGAACCGGACCTTCGCGCCCGGTCAGGCGCCCAAGATCATAGTCGTGAAAGACCATTGGCACACCGTCTGAGGACAGCTGAAGATCGATTTCAATGCCATAGCCGCCCGCAATCGCCGCGCGCACCGCCTCGGTTGAGTTTTCGGGACGGCCCGCCGCGAGATCATGCAAGCCACGGTGGGCCAAAGGTTTGTTGAGGAAGTCGGCGTGTAGGGTCATTTGATCTCAAACACCCCATCAATTTCGACCGAAACCCCAAAGGGCAGTGATCCGGCACTGACGGCGGCGCGCGCATGGCGGCCCGCATCGCCCAAAACCTCGACCATGAAATCAGACGCGCCGTTGATCACCGCGGGTTGCTCGGTGAAATCAGGCGTTGAATTGACGAAACCACCCAGTTTGACGACGCGCACCAAACGGTCAAGATCGCCACCACACGCAGCCTTGACCTGTGCCAGCAAGGCAATCGCGCAGGTGCGCGCCGCCGCTTGGCCATCCGCCACTGTCGCGCTATCGCCCAGTTTGCCTGTGATAAACCCATCCGGACCATTGGAGATTTGGCCCGAAACATGAACCAAGTTTCCGGTTATGACATAAGGCACATAGTTGGCCGCAGGGGCCGGTGCGTCGGGCAAGGTAACGCCCATTTCGGCAAGCCGCGTTTCAAAGGTTCCGGACATCGCGTTTCTCCTCAAGATGCTGAGGGCAAGGCTAATCCCCTGCTGCGCAAAGGTCCATCATCCTTCGCGAAATGCCTTGGCGAAATAGTCGGACAGCGGCTTGATAAGATAATCCATCGGGCTGCGCTCGTTGGTTGAGATATAGGCCTCAACCGGCATGCCGGGGATCAGCGTCATGTCATCGGGCAAGCGCTCCATCTCGCCCTCGTTGAGCGCGATTTCGGTGCGATAATAACTGACTTGTGTGCCTTGGTCTTGGAAGGCATCCGCCGAGACTTGGGTGACTGAGCCAAAAAGTTCCGGCGTGCGGCGTTGATCAAAGGCGGAAAACCGAACCGAGACCTCTTGGCCCAAGTGGATTTGGTCGATGTCTTGGGGCGATACTTGGGTGGTGATCACCAAAGGCCGATCTTGGGGCACGAGGTAAAGCACGGGATCGGCGGGGCGAATAACCGACCGGGGGGCAAAAACCGTGAGGTCATAGACCACGCCCGCAACCGGGGCGCGGATGTCCAGACGTTCGAGTTGCGTCGTGAGTGCGCGGCGCCGTTCGGACAGCTCAATTTGATTATACTGCAGGTCGCGCAAGCGGGTGATCGCCTCTTCGCGGACCGCAGTCCGCAGGCCCAAAATCTCAATATCGAGTTCGGTGATGCGCCCTTGGTTTTGGGCGACCGAAGCGGCAAGTTCGCCGACCTGACCGTCAAGGCTGGCCATTTCACGCTCAAGGCGCAAAACGGCGGCGGCCGCGACGAGGCCACGATCCAGCAGCGATCTTTGGTTTTCAAGCTCGGGTTTAATGATCTCAATCTGACGATCCAGCGAGACTTGTTGCGCCGCGATCCCCTCAATTTGATTGCCGATCTGATCGCGCCTGCGGGCCAATTGCTCGGCTTGTTGTTGCATGGTGTCGCGGCGGGCACCAAAGAGGTTGATTTGGCCTTGCATCAGTTCTTGGGCGACAGGGTTTTCGGTTTCCATAAGGAGGGCGGGAAACTCTAGCGTTTGTGTGCCATCACGTTCGGCCTCGAACCGAGCGCCACGGGCCAACACTTCGAGCAGTTGCCCCTCGACAACCGACAGCTCAGAGGCCAATGCGTCGGCATCAAGCCGGATCATC
>JALZWD010000184.1 GCA_023300365.1 Flavimaricola sp.
GTCAAATACATGGGCACCAAACGCTTCGGTCTTGATGGCGGCGAAAGCCTGATCCCCGCGATGGAGCAAATTATCAAACGCGGTGGCTCCTTGGGCGTCAAAGACATCGTCATCGGCATGCCTCACCGCGGCCGTTTGTCGGTGCTCGCAAATGTGATGCAAAAGCCCTACCGCGCAATCTTTAACGAATTCCAAGGCGGCAGCTTTAAACCCGAGGATGTCGACGGTTCTGGGGACGTAAAATACCACCTTGGCGCCTCATCCGATCGCGAATTTGACGACAACTCCGTCCACCTATCCCTCACCGCAAATCCTTCGCACCTCGAAGCCGTCAATCCTGTTGTTTTGGGCAAGGTCCGCGCCAAACAAGAGCAGGTCCAAGACAAAGACCGCACGACAGCCTTGGCTGTTTTGTTGCACGGCGACGCGGCCTTCGCCGGCCAGGGTGTTGTCGCTGAGGGCTTTGGCCTCTCTGGCCTCATGGGGCACAAAACCGGCGGCACGATCCATATCGTCGTGAACAACCAGATCGGCTTTACCACCGCGCCGCATTTCTCACGCTCCTCGCCCTATCCCACCGACATCGCCCTCATGGTCGAGGCGCCGATTTTCCACGTCAACGGCGACGACCCAGAGGCCGTTGTTCATGCCGCGAAAGTGGCGACCGAATTCCGCCAAAAGTTCCACAAAGACGTGGTGCTCGACATCATCTGTTACCGTCGCTTTGGCCACAACGAGGGGGATGAACCGATGTTCACCAACCCCGAGATGTATAAAAAGATTAAGCGGCACAAAACCACGCTCACCCTCTATACCGAGCGCCTCGTGCGCGACGGCCTCATCCCCGAGGGCGAGATCGAGGATATGAAAGCCCAGTTTCAGGCGCATCTTAACGAAGAATTCGAGACCGGCAAAAACTTCAAACCCAACAAGGCCGACTGGCTTGATGGCCGCTGGTCCCACATTGATCGCCGCGACGGCGATAATTACCAGCGCGGCAAAACCGCGATCAACAAAACCACATTGGCCGAGATCGGCAAGGCGCTGACAACCGCGCCCGATGGCTTTGCAATCCACAAAACAGTGGGTCGCCTGTTGGAAACCAAATCCAAAATGTTCTCCTCCGGCACCGGCTTTGATTGGGCCACAGCCGAGGCATTGGCCTTTGGTTCGCTTCAAACAGAAGGCTACCCCGTGCGCCTATCTGGCCAGGATTGCACACGCGGAACCTTCTCCCAACGCCACTCCGCCTTGATCAACCAAGATACCGAAGAGCGCTACTACCCGCTCAACAACATTCGCGAAGGTCAGGCCAACTACGAAGTCATCGACTCGATGTTGTCGGAATACGCGGTGCTCGGCTTTGAATACGGCTACTCTCTCGCCGAACCCAACGCGCTCGTGCTCTGGGAGGCCCAGTTCGGCGATTTCGCCAATGGCGCCCAGATCATGTTCGACCAGTTTATCTCAAGCGGCGAAAGCAAATGGCTGCGCATGTCCGGCCTCGTGTGCCTGCTACCCCACGGCTACGAGGGCCAAGGTCCGGAACACTCGTCCGCCCGCCTCGAACGCTTCCTGACCATGTGCGGCGGCGATAACTGGATCGTGGCCAATTGCACCACACCAGCGAACTACTTCCACATTCTGCGCCGGCAAATGCGCCGCGATTTCCGCAAACCGCTGATTTTGATGACACCGAAATCGCTCTTGCGGCACAAGGGCGCCATCTCTGACGCCGAAGACTTTACATCCGGCTCGTCCTTCCACCGCGTCCTGTGGGACGATGCGCAAAAAGGACACTCCGACACTGAGCTTCAACCTGACAATAAAATCAAACGCGTCGTCATCTGTTCGGGCAAGGTCTACTACGACCTGCTCGATGCACGCGATGCCGCCAACATCGACGACACCTACATTCTTCGGGTCGAACAATATTACCCCTTCCCAGCAAAAAGCATGGTGGCCGAACTGTCGCGCTTCAAAAACGCCGAGATGATCTGGTGTCAGGAAGAGCCCAAAAACCAAGGCGCTTGGTCGTTCATTGAACCAAACATCGAATGGGCCCTCACCCATATCAAAGCGAAACACACCCGGCCCACATATACTGGACGTTCGGCTTCGGCCTCGCCTGCAACTGGCCTCGCATCACAACACAAAGCCCAACAAACAGCCCTCGTTAACGAGGCGCTCGGCATCAAAGGATCCTAAATCATGGCCACCGAAGTCCGCGTCCCAACACTGGGCGAAAGCGTTACCGAAGCAACTGTCGCTACTTGGTTCAAACAGCCCGGCGATAGCGTCGCGGTTGATGAAATGCTCTGCGAACTAGAGACCGACAAAGTCACCGTCGAAGTGCCCTCCCCCGTGGCGGGCACGCTCTCCGAAATCGTCGCCGCCGAGGGCGAAACCGTCGGCGTCGATGCCCTGCTCGCGCAGATCGGCGAAGCCGGTGCCGCCGCTGCACCCGCCGCCACAAAAGAAGAACCCAAGGCCGAGGCAGCGCCCGCGCCTGCCACTGCCGCCGAAAAAGACGTCGAGAACGCGCCTTCCGCCAACAAACTCATGGCCGAAAAGGGCCTGACCGACGTAAAAGGCTCCGGCAAAGATGGCCGCGTGATGAAAGAAGACGTGCTCAATGCGGCCGCCGCTCCGGCCCCTGCCGCCGCTCCGCGCGCGCCCAGCGCCGCCGATGATGGCCCACGCGAAGAACGCGTGAAAATGACGCGTCTGCGCCAAACCATCGCCAAGCGCCTCAAAGACAGCCAAAACACCGCCGCCATGCTCACCACCTACAACGAGGTCGACATGACCGAGGTGATGGCGCTGCGCAGCGAATACAAAGACCTCTTCCTCAAAAAACACGGCGTCAAGCTCGGCTTCATGTCCTTCTTCACCAAGGCCTGCGTACACGCCCTGCGTGAAGTCCCCGAGGTCAACGCGGAAATCGACGGCACCGATGTGGTCTACAAAAACTTTGTCCACATGGGCATCGCCGCAGGCACCCCCACCGGCCTCGTCGTCCCCGTGATCCGCGACGCCGACGCAATGTCATTTGCCACCATCGAAAAATCCATCGCAGAAATGGGCGCCAAAGCCCGCGACGGCAAACTCTCGATGGCCGAAATGCAGGGCGGCACATTCACCATCTCTAACGGCGGCGTCTACGGCTCTCTCATGTCTTCGCCCATCCTCAACCCGCCGCAATCGGGCATCTTGGGCATGCACAAAATCCAAGACCGCCCCATGGCAATCGGCGGCGAAGTCGTCATCCGCCCAATGATGTACCTCGCCCTGTCCTACGACCACCGCATCGTAGACGGCAAAGGCGCGGTGACATTCCTCGTCCGTGTGAAAGAGGCCCTAGAAGACCCACGTCGGTTGTTGATGGACCTCTAGCCAGCCGTAGGATGGGGTTAAACCCCATCCAACACCTTTAACTAGAGATCGTTAGATCAAGTCCGGCGACGGCGATGGGAGTGAACGATTGAAGAGCTTGCAAGCAATACTACTCGTTACAGCCTCTACACTGTTGAGCGGCTGCGCCTTGATTACCGCCACAACTTTGATCGCCGCAGGCCCTGCGCTGACCGAAGTCCTACCCGGACCACCCCCTTTGCCAGATGGCTATGAGACGGTCGTTCTAGGAGAGCTTGTAAACGTCAGCCCTACACGTCGAAGGCTTTGTCCGGGCCGAACCCGCATCCCACTCCGACTTCAACCAATGAAGTGCGTCAAGCTAAGATTCCAAGGTGATACCGAGCTAAGTCAGGAAGAAGTTATCGCAATAGCGCGATCTATCGCCGCAAATAACCCGTACATGACATGGCCAGAAGAAATTGAATCCACAATCATCGAGTATAACCGCTTTCCAAACAATGAGTTTAATAACGCACTTGGAAACGACATCGCCCCGCAATTCAGGTTCCTTTATGCTACCAATACAACTGTTGAACAGGTTTTTAGCTTCAGACCCTAGCACAGGAATACAACATGACCCCTGAACTCACATATCTGACCTACGCCGTGATCCTGTTGGTCGCACATATCGCGATCCAAGCAACGTTCAGCGACCTATCCAAAGGCATCGGTTGGGCTATCGGACCGCAGGATGATCCTCGCGAGCAAAACCTAGTCGCAGGACGCATACAAAGAGCGCTTAAAAACTACCTCGAAACATTCCCAGCATTCGTGGCACTGGCGCTCGCACTCACCCTGTCCGGGACAAACACCGAAACGACAGAGCTTGCAGCAATGATCTATGTCATCGCACGCGTCGCCTACATTCCGGCCGCGGCCTCCGGCATCCCGCTTGCACGCTCAGTGGCCTGGTTCGCCTCCATGGCCGGGTTGGTCCTTATGATCCCGCCGCTGCTATGACACCCGAACTCACCGTCCTCGCCTACGCCGCCCTGCTTCAGGCGCTGCAATTCGCCCTCATGGCCGTGCCCACCAACCTGCAAGTTGGCCCGCGCAAGACCAT
>JALZWD010000185.1 GCA_023300365.1 Flavimaricola sp.
GTCGCGCTTACGTACATGACCACAGGTGCCGCGGCCTCCGCCATCTCGGGTGGGGTAGGGGACGGACCCGCACTTTTGGCCCGTGTCGCCATTCTCCTGGTGGCATTTGGCATCTATCTCTTTGTCTCGCGCGGCAACCCACAAAGCGCCAAACCCCTTGGCATCGCCGCCGCCATCGCCGTGATTGCCATGGTGGTCATCGACTTTGGCCTTGGGGCCAACGATGGGCTGTCAAACAGCGGCGATAGCATGGGCAAAGCTTTCCTCAACACGCTCACCGTTGTGATCCCCGCCACCATCATCCCGATCCTGATCGCGGCCTTCGCCGCCTATGCACTCGCATGGATGGATTTTCCCGGCCGCGCGCTGCTGATCGCCGCTGTGGTGGGGCTTTTGGTGGTGCCATTGCAACTGGCGCTTATCCCGCTGTTGTCGCTGCACAACGATATCGGCATCGGCAAAGGCTATCTCGGCGTTTGGCTGGCGCACACGGGCTTCGGCCTGCCACTCGCGATCTATCTGCTGCGCAATTACATGGTTGGCCTGCCCAAAGACATCATTGAAAACGCCAAGGTGGACGGCGCGACAGATTTTCAAATCTTCACCAAAATTATCCTGCCGCTGTCTTTCCCCGCACTCGCCAGCTTCGCAATCTTCCAGTTCTTGTGGACATGGAACGATCTGCTGGTGTCGCTCGTCTTTTTGATCGACAGCTCCGGCCAAACCACCGTGATGACAAAACAAATCGTCGAACTCTTGGGCACACGTGGCGGCGATTGGGAAATTCTCGCCACCGCGGCTTTCGTGTCTATCGCCGTGCCGCTCGCGGTTTTCTTCGCAATGCAAAAATATCTGGTGCGCGGGCTTCTCGCGGGCTCTGTTAAGTAAGGTTATTCCCAATGAACGCTGTATCCCCCACCCTTAAATCATCCTCCGCCCTCGATGCCGATTGGTGGCGCGGTGCGGTGATCTATCAGATCTACCCGCGCAGTTACCAAGACAGCAACGGCGACGGCATAGGCGATCTTGCCGGCATCGTTCAACGGCTTGACTACATTGCATCACTGGGTGTCGATGCCATCTGGATCAGTCCGTTCTTTACCTCACCAATGAAAGACTTCGGCTATGACGTCAGCAATTATTGCGACGTGGACCCAATGTTTGGCACACTCGCGGACTTCGACGCGGTGATCGACAAGGCCCATAGCCTTGATATCAAAGTGATGATCGATCTTGTGTTGTCACATACCTCCGACCAACACCCGTGGTTCCAAGAGTCCAAAACCCAAGGCGCCAAATCCGATTGGTACGTCTGGGCCGATGCCAAACCCGATGGCACGCCGCCCAACAACTGGCTGTCGATCTTTGGCGGCTCGGCATGGGAATGGCACGGTGGGCGGATGCAATATTACCTGCATAATTTTCTGGCCTCACAACCTGATCTCAACTTTCACAACCCCGACGTCCAAGACGCGCTGCTGGATGTCGAACGCTTCTGGCTTAAACGTGGCGTCGATGGCTTCCGGCTCGATACCATCAACTTCTACTTTGCCGACAAGGCGCTGCGCGACAATCCGGCACTGCCCGCCGATCAACGCAACGACACCATCGCGCCGGGCGTGAACCCCTATAATTGGCAGGACCACATCCACTCCAAGAACCAGCCCGAAAACCTTGATTTTCTCAAACGTTTCGGGGCCGAAATGGTGCCCTACGCCGCCGCCGCCGTAGGCGAAGTGGGCGATGCGCAACGCGGCCTCGAAATTATGGCCGACTACACATCGGGGGGCGACAAAGTGCAGATGTGCTATCCCTTCGAGATGCTGCAACCCGCGCGGCTTACCGCGGGCGGCTTGGGGCAAGTGTTCTCCCGGCTCAATGATCGCGCACCCGACGCATGGCCATGTTGGGCCTATTCCAACCACGACGTTGTGCGCCACCCAACCCGCTGGAACCTGTCAGATGCCGCAACGCGCGCCTATACCACGCTCTTGATGTGCCTGCGCGGCTCGGTCTGTTTGTACCAAGGCGAAGAGCTGGGCCTGCCCGAAGCGGAAGTGGCGTTTGAAGACCTCCAAGACCCCTACGGCATCCAATTCTGGCCCGAATTCAAAGGCCGCGACGGCTGCCGCACGCCGATGGTCTGGGAAAAGTCCAACACCAACGGCGGCTTTAGCAGCGGCCAAAGTTGGCTGCCGGTTGATCCCAATCACTTGGGCCGGGCAGTGGCCACCCAAGAGACCGACGCGGGCGCAATGGTGCACCACTACCGCGCGGCCATCGCGCTGCGTCATGCGCACCCGGCATTGGCCCAAGGCACGATGGACGGCCCGCATGTTGCCGGCGATGCACTTACCTTCACACGCCAACACGACGGCGCCACCATCTTTTGTGCGGTCAACTTGGGCGACACCCCGACAACAATCGCGATGCCCAAGGGCACATGGCGCAACATTGGCGCCAACCTCGGCGCCGCATCCCCCCAAGACACCGTTGAATTGGCCCCTTGGCAGGCCATCATTGCCCTGCGCGACGCATAGTTTTTCCCAACGGAGACAAAAATGGCAGATCTCAAGCTCACCCACGTCGCCAAAACATATGGCGGCAGCGTCGAGGTTCTTAAAAACATCGACCTCGATATCCAAACCGGCGAGTTGATCGTGTTTGTCGGCCCCTCAGGATGCGGTAAATCCACGCTCCTTCGAATGATCGCAGGGCTTGAAAGCATCACCTCCGGCAGTCTCGAAATTGACGGACAGGTCGTCAACGATGTGCCGCCCGCCCAACGCGGCATTGCGATGGTGTTCCAATCCTATGCGCTTTATCCGCATATGACCGTGCGCGATAACATGTCCTTTGCATTAAAACTGGCCAAGAAAACCCCCGCCGAAATTGACGCCGCGGTGACCAAAGCCGCCAAAACACTGCAACTCGAAGACTACCTCGACCGCCTCCCCAAAGCGCTTTCTGGTGGCCAGCGCCAGCGCGTCGCCATTGGTCGCTCCATCGTGCGCGATCCCAAGGTCTATCTGTTTGATGAACCGCTCTCCAACCTTGACGCGGCCCTGCGCGTCGCCACACGGATCGAAATTGCGCAACTCAAAGAAAGCATGCCCGACAGCACGATGATCTACGTGACCCACGATCAAGTCGAGGCAATGACCCTCGCCACCCGCATTGTCGTGTTGGCCAACAAAGGCATCGCCCAAGTGGGCACACCACTCGAACTTTACGAGCGCCCCGAAAATGAGTTTGTCGCTCAATTTATCGGCTCTCCGGCGATGAACCTTTTGCCCGGCACAATCACCAAAACCGGCAGCAAAACCACCATCGCCTTGGACAGCGGCGGCACCGCTATCTCTGCGGTCCCGACCCAAGCCTCCGATAAAGGCCTCTCGGTCAACGTTGGCGTCCGCCCCGAAGATCTGGTCGCCACCAAAGATAAACCGATCTTTGAAGGCACCGTGAACTTCACCGAAGCTTTGGGCGAAGTCACGATCCTTTACTTTGATCAAACCGAGCAGGGCGGTGCCGTCATCGGCAAACTCCCCGGCATTCATGGCGATCTGCGTGGCACAACGGTTCGGCTTGCGGCGGTCCCAGAAAAGGTTCAGATTTTTCACAAAGGAAAATCGCTTTGGTATCGCTAAACGCCAGAAAGGTCTAAATGCCCGCACCACACAACACCCTCAAAGCGGCCTTCCGAACCGGGCGTCCTACCAAAGGGGTCTGGCTTACTTTAACAAGCGCGGCGGTGGCCGAAATGGCCGGGCATTCTGGCCTCGATTGGTGCCTTATCGACGGCGAACATGCACCCAACACGCTTCAAACGATCCAGTCTCAGCTGCAGGCCCTTGCCAGCACACCTGCCTCCGCCGTGGTCCGCTTGCCCGCCTCTGCGCCGTGGATGGCCAAGCAAGTCCTTGATCTTGGGGCGCAATCCATTTTGTTTCCGATGATCCACACGGCCCAAGACGCGGCTGACGCCGTTGCCGCCTGCCGCTATCCGCCCGCTGGCATTCGCGGTGTTGGGGCCGCCGTTAGCCGCGCAAGCGGATGGAGCCGCGACGCGGCGTATTTATCCAACGCTGATGACGAAATCTGCGTGATCGTTCAGGCCGAAAGTCGCGCAGCCGTCGACAATATCGACGCAATCGCGGCCACTGAGGGCGTCGACTGTGTCTTCATAGGCCCTGCGGATTTGGCCGCTGATTTGGACCATATCGGCACTCCCGGTCACCCAGAGGTCCAAGAGGCGATTGCGCATGTGATCAACCGGACAAAGG
The DNA here is from genome assembly GCA_023300365.1 of Flavimaricola sp. Lineage (GTDB taxonomy): Bacteria > Pseudomonadota > Alphaproteobacteria > Rhodobacterales > Rhodobacteraceae > JALZWD01. The sequence goes on from JALZWD010000185.1 coordinate 4,287, forward strand.
CCGCCGGAAAGGCACCGGGTCTATTCGGCACCGATCCCAATCACTTTGATGCCCAACAAGACGCAGGCATCCAGATGTTGGCCGTGGGCACCGATAGCATTTTGCTCAACCGTGCCCTGACGGCTCTGGCCTAAAATCAAACCGTTGCGGCGTTGCGGGCGAGGCATCGGCATGAGGTGCCCATTGGCCCGTGAAACAGGCGCCCCTAAAACGGCCCATCCTCAAGCACACCGTCCGCCGACATCTGCGCATAAAGCAATCCCTCTCTAAGGCCGCGATCCGCGACACTTAAACGGTCCGTCGGCCACAGCCGCATCAACGCCTGCAAAATCGCTGATCCCGACATAATCAACGCCTGCCTGTCCTTGCCAATCCGCGGATCATTGCGCCGCCCCTCAGGCCCAAGCGTCAGATAATCGTGGATTACCGCATCAATTTGGTCGCTGGTCATCCGCAGACCATCCACCTTGGTGCGGTCGTATCTCTTAAGGCCCAAATGGCTCGCGGCCACGGTCGTGACGGTGCCGCTTGTGCCGATAATCTGAAAACCTTCGCGCTCTTGCGCCACTTCCGAGGGCGCAAAATCCGCAAGGCTCTCTTCAAAAAACCAAGACATAAGAGCAAAGCGCGCCGCATCATCCTCAACATCTTCAAATTGGTCGCGCAATGTCGCCACGCCCAAAGGCACCGATATCCAATCCACTACTCTTGCCGCCGCGAATGGCCCGGGGTCGGACTTAAAGCCCGAGTGCAGACGCATGATGGAATGCGGCCGCTCGCGCGCAGGCACATTGGTCAGGTCAATCCACACCAATTCCGTCGAGCCGCCGCCAATATCAACCACCAAAAGCTGTTCTGTGCGTGTGCTCACCAATGGCGCGCATGAAATCACCGCAAGCCGCGCCTCTTCCTCGGGCGTAATCACCTCAAGCCGCAAGCCTGCGTCTTTTTTCACCGATTTAAGGAATTGCGCCCCATTCAAGGCCCGCCGCGTGGCTTCCGTCGCCACAAGCCGCATGTGCTTTACACCATGGCGCGACAGTTTTTGCCGGCAAATCCGCAATGCATTGATCGTCCGGCCCATCGACGCACGGCTTAATTTGCCCGTGGCTTCCAAGCCCTGGCCAAGCTGAACAGACTTCGAAAAGCTGTCCACAACGTGAAAGCCGCTGCCCTTCGGTTGGGCAATCAGCATCCGACAACTGTTCGTGCCCAAATCCAGCGCCGCATAAAGGCTTGCCGGATCAGGCGGTGTTGGCGCGGGGG
>JALZWD010000186.1 GCA_023300365.1 Flavimaricola sp.
ACTCCCCACGAAAAAAAGATGATATTGCCAAATGGAAGCGCCCAAGCCCAGAAACAGCCCCAAGCCAAGCCAAAGCGGCGGGTCTTTATATGATTGCCACGATGTCCAAGCACGCAGCCGAGGCCAAGGGTTGCTCGGATGCGATGATGTTTGATTACCGCGGCTATATTGCCGAAGCTACGGGCGCCAACATCTTTTTTGTCAAAGATGGCGAAGTGCATACGCCAAATGCTGATGCGTTCTTGAATGGCATCACGCGCCAAACCGTGATTGCGATGCTGAAAGACAAAGGGATTGCGGTCCATGAGCGCGTGATTATGCCCGATGAACTTGAGGGTTTTGAGCAATGCTGGCTTACTGGCACCGCGGCAGAAGTGACCCCGGTTGGTAAAATCGGTGACTATAACTTTGAGGTCGGCGCATTGACCCGTGATATCTCGGAAAGCTATGAAAAGCTGGTGCGTCTGTAGGGCTCACCACGCTTAGATCGTCACAAATCACCAAATCAGGGCCATACAACCGCCCTTTTTCACGGCTTGGTAAACTATGACCACTAGGAACGTAGTATGACCAAGCAAGATATGACGGGCATGGCTGACCCGATGATGATTTTTGGGGGAGACCCCAGTGCAGCATTGGAAGAGCTGAAGGACCATCTATTGATCGCACCCGCGTCGGTGTGGCTTGATGTCGTGCGCCGCACGAATATTGATCGTCACTACGATCTTTTGCGTTGGATCACCGAGCAACCCGAGTGCGATCAATCCATCGCACAGCTTGTCTTTTACAAATGCAAACCAGCCCAGATGATCGAACGCCGGATCACGGTTGATCCAGATCACCCCAACCGTGACGCCATTTGCGCGATCGTGGCAAACAAATTTGAAAATGGGCAGTATCCCGAACGGTTGGCCGGGCTGATGCCTGGCGAAGTGGATAGCCACATCGCCAACCTTGAGGAGGCATTGGAAAGCACGCCGCCAGAGGACCGTGTTTTTGATGTTGCGTCCCAATTGTTAGCGACATCGGATGAGGAAGCGACCCCAATTGATGCCGCATGGGTCGCCGAGGAAGACGACCATGTGCGTCTGTTGTATCAGGCCAATGATTTAACGGTGATTGGCGGCATGAACGATTTCCGCCAAAGCGAAGCCCCAAGTGTGGCAGTTGGCGTGATTGAGAGCCTTTTGTCGATTGTACGCAGGCCCAAAAGCGCGCGTTAAAGTCGCCCCTGGCCGACCTACCTTTTCGGCCTTCCCCCCTAGCCTCCTTGTCAGATTTGTGAAACCACCACGCCCATGTTTCGCGATGGGTTTATCTTTTCTGATCCAAGCACGCTTGCGGTTGCCATCTTGGTGGCGGTGCTTGTTGGCCTGTCAAAGGGCGGGCTTGGCGGAGCGATGGCGATCCTTGGGGTGGCGATCCTATCACTGATTATTCCACCCGTTCAGGCGGCAGGCATTTTGTTACCAATTCTGTTGGTGATGGATTTTATCGGCTGTTGGATTTGGCGCAAACATTGGGACCTTGGGATGGTTTGGCTGATGCTGCCAGCCGGATTATTTGGCGTTTTGGTTGGATGGGCTCTTGCGACGGTCATTTCCGATGCGGTGGTGCGATTGATTATCGGGACCATCGCGGTGGTATATCTGGCCACCTATTTGCGCAGCTTGGTCTCGGCCAATATGACACCGCGCGCGCCCAATAGGCTTCGCGGCGCGTTTTGGGGCATGCTGTCAGGCTACGGCAGCTTTGTGGCCCATGCGGGAGGCCCGGCCTATCAGATTTATGCGATGCCGCTGCGCGCCACACCGGCGGTCTATACCGCAACAAGCACGTTGTTTTTCACATTGATCAACATCGCAAAATCGGCCCCCTATGCAGCATTAGGACAGTTTAGCACCGCGAATTTAACGGCAGCAGCCGTATTGATGCCGGTGGCCGGAGTGGCAACCTTTTTGGGCGCTTGGTTGGTCAAGCGGATCCCGATGGGTGTGTTCTATCCGTTTATGCACCTCATGCTTGGACTGGTCGCGGCCAAGCTGATTTGGGACGGGATATTGGGCCTTTAGGGCCGACGGGCATTGTATGTGACCGTCGCAGGCGTAATGTGCCCATAGCCCGCGCCCCGAACAAGGAGAACCTTATGCCAATCAATACCGTGGTTTGGAATGAAAACGTGCATGAGACGCACAACAAGGTCGTTGCGGATTTATACCCCGATGGGATCCATGGCGCGATTGCCGCGGCGTTGAATACCGATCCCGAAATCCATGCCACGACGGCCACATTGCAAGAACCAGAGCATGGTTTGCCCCAAGATCGGTTGGATCAAACCGATGTTTTATTGTGGTGGGGTCATGCGGCACATGGCGATGTTGAGGATGCAGTCGTCGAGCGGGTGGCCGAAGCGGTTTGGTCGGGGATGGGGTTGATTGTCTTGCATTCGGGGCATTTCGCCAAAATTTTCAAACGCCTGATGGGCACACCTTGCAACCTCACGTGGCGCGAAGCCGGCGAGCGTGAGCGGCTTTGGGTCACATCGCGCAACCACCCAATCGTTGATGGTTTGCCCGATCATTTCGAACTTGAGAACGAAGAAATGTATGGAGAGCCGTTTGGTATCCCAGAGCCCGAACAGACGGTGTTCATCAGCTGGTTTCAAGGCGGCGAGGTTTTCAGGTCTGGGGCCACATGGAAGCGCGGCGCGGGGAATGTCTTTTATTTTCGACCCGGCCACGAGACCTACCCCACCTATTTTGATCCCAACGTGCAGCGTGTTTTATCCAATGCGGTGAAATGGGCGCATAACCCGGCACCGCGTGTTTCGGATGCAACCGATGCGCCCAATGTCCCGGTTGAAGAGGCGCTTGAGCCGCTTGTCGCACGGGGGGCCAAATTGCACGGCGATGGCGAAGAGGGGTTCAAATGACACTTCGCGTTTTGATCGTCGGCACCGGCGGTATGGCGGGCAGCCACGCCCAAGCCTATGCACAGATGCCCGGTGTTGAGGTTGTCGCGGGCGTGGATACACGGCCCGACAACCTTGCTGAGTTTCAACACACTTTTGGCGTCGCACATGGATTTGCTTCGGTCGACGAGGCCATAGCCTGGGGCGAATTTGATGCGGCCTCAAACGTGACACCCGATGCGGTGCACCACCGCACCACTCTGCCCCTCTTGGCGGCGGGAAAGCATGTGTTGTGCGAAAAACCATTGGCCACAACCCACGCAGACGCCGCGGAAATGGCGCAGGCCGCAGCACAAGCGGGCGTGATCAACATGGTGAACCTCACTTACCGCAATGTCGCTGCAATCAACGAGGCCCAGAGCATGATCGCCAATGGCGCGATTGGCGAGGTGCGGCACTTTCAGGCCGCGTATTTGCAAAGCTGGCTGACGCAACCTGCTTGGGGGCATTGGGACAAAGAGGACCAATGGCTTTGGCGACTGAGCCAGGCGCATGGGTCGATGGGCGTTTTGGGCGATATCGGTGTACATATCCTAGATTTTGCGAGTTTTGCCGCCGGACGGAATGTGGCGGATGTGTCTTGCAGGCTGACCACCTTTGACAAGGCGCCGGGCAATCAAATTGGCGACTACACCCTTGATGCCAACGATAGCTTTGCCATGACACTTGGCCTTGAGGGCGGAGCGACGGGGGTTGTGCACGCAACCCGATTTGCCTCGGGGCATTTAAATGATCTGTCGTTGCGGATTTTTGGCACCAAGGGCGGGATTGAGGTTTTGTCGAAACCTGCCGCCGATGGCACCGGCAGTGGGCTGCGCGCGTGTCTTGGGCCAGATTTGGAGGCTGGCATTTGGCGCGATATTGCGGTTCGGGACGTAAAGACAAATTACGCGCGTTTCATCGATGCCATTGCCGCCGGGCGGCAGGTGCAGCCCGATTTCGCCCACGGGGCCTTGTTACAAAAGGTGCTTGATTTATCGGTGGCTTCGGATGCGCAAAATGGGCTGTGTCTCTCCCTGTGAGATCTGCTTGAACATCAAGACGCCGCACGGCACTCTTGGCAAACCCGAAAGCAGGACGTCGCATGTGCGCAACCACCCCCACGTCGATCTTTTTTCACCCCGATGCGATCGAAGGCGAAGACAAGGATTTGGTTGGCCGTCGGTCCGCCGGGCAGAGTTTTCTTAAGGGATATTTGCGCAACCACCACGCAGATACGGTGCGGGCCGTGGTGGAAAATACGAAAGCAGGGCGTGAATTTGACGCAGCCGCACGCGCCTTGGGCGAAACCCGCCCAATTGTCGTGACAACACTGCGCCGGGCGGAAGATTTTGGCAAAGTTGGCAGCGTATTTTTCCCGTCACCCGGCTTTCAAACCTTTCCATGGCTGCGCCACCGTCAAAATCCGGCTGCCTGTTCATTTATTGGTATCACACATACGGTATCAACCCGTCGTGTGATGAGGGGGTTTCACACCCTGTTGTCGGACCCCGTTTATGATTGGGATGCCGTGATTTGCACAAGCCATGCGGTGCAGTCTGTTGTTACCACACAGATGGAACAAGAGCGCGCGTTCTATACCGAACGTTTCGGTGCCGCGCAGGTGCCGATGCCGCAATTTCCAGTGATCCCCTTGGGGATTGAAACCGCCGATTTCGCGCCCCTTGGGGATGCGCGCACGCGACTGCGCGGACAGTTTGGCATAGCCGATGATGCTGTTGTGGTGATGACGATGGGCCGGCTGAGTGTGGTGGAAAAGGCCAACCCCATTCCGATGATGATTGCACTTGAACAAGTAGCTGCGCGAACGGGGCGCGAAATACACCTGTGGATCACCGGCTGGACGAACCGTGCGGAAGAAGAGGCGCTGCATCAGGCCGCAGCGGAGGCGCTTTGCCAAAAGGTTGTCGTGCACTTTCTGGATGGGCGCGATAAAGACCTGCGGCGCAATCTTTGGGCGGCGGCGGATATCTTTAGCCTTCCGGCCGATAGCATCCAAGAAACCTTTGGCCTTGTTCCCGTCGAAGCAATGGCGGCCGGGTTGCCCGTTGTGATGCCCGACTGGGACGGTTTTCGCGATACTGTGGTGCATGGCGAGACCGGGTTTTTAGTGCCCACGCGCATGGCGCCCACGG
>JALZWD010000187.1 GCA_023300365.1 Flavimaricola sp.
AGCAGAGCTTGACGCTCACCTGCGATATCGGCGGGAGAGCCTTCTTCCGCCAAAAGCTCGAGGCCACTAATTTCATTTGGAATAATGACACTCTGACCTTCGTCAAAGGCGTCAAAGGTGCCGTCGTGGAGGCCAAGGTAAAGAGGCGTCAAAAACAGGCCGCCGTCCGCTTGGTTATTGGTGATCGTAAATTCAAGCGTGATCGCAGAGGCTTGGGACGCCATAAGGGACGTGCCCAGCAGCGCGGCGGCCGTGAGGCCAGCAGTTTTCGACATGATATTCATAACAATCTCTCCTGTTGAACATGCGCCCAATTTTTTCGGGCGCTCGGAAGACGTTATGGCCTAAGCTCTTTCGCGTGAATTAACGCTCGCGTTATGTCACCGAATTGTGTGCTGAGCGTGTTCTGGCGTGTGCATTGTTAAGGATGCGTGATCGGCGTTGATCGTAACCGACGGGCCCGCCAGTAAAAGCAGCGTCATCCCAATGCCGCCGACAATCGCCAAGGTATATCCGAGCCCCGCCAAAGGTCGGCGCAGGACAAAATCCCGCAAAGTAAGCACATCCGCCCGCATCCGGTTTGGCATCCAGCGAAATGGCAGCGTCGCTGGATTGCCAAACCGTCGCAAGCCCGGAGAGCAAGCGGCGATGGGGCGGGGCGCGTTGGCAGACGCGCGAGGTGGTAGTGCGGCAGACATGCGCCCTTATGCGCCCGCGACAATGTCCGCTGCGCGACCCGGTCGGGGCCGAGACCGGACCAATTTGGGGCGATACTGTGAAACCCTCGAAATTGAACAACAATGCTGGGGCAGGGGGGCGCATTGAACATACTGGCATCGGCCCAAAGGGATCGCCCCCAAAGCAAAAGGGCGCCCCAAACAGGAGCGCCCTTTTATCATTCTCACACGTAAGTGGCGGCCCTAGCAGCTGTAGTAGAGCTTGAATTCAACTGGGTGTGGGCAATGCTCGTATTCGTAAACCTCTTCCCACTTCAGATCCATATAGCCCTGAAGCTGGTCTTTGGTGAACACATCGCCAGCAAGCAGGAACTCGTGATCTGCTTCCAAGGCGTCAAGCGCTTCGCGCAAGCTGCCACAAACCGTTGGGATCGCGGCCAACTCTTCTGGCGGTAGATCGTAAAGGTCTTTGTCAGACGAGGGGCCGGGATCGATCTTGTTCTTGATACCGTCAAGGCCAGCCATAAGAAGCGCCGCAAAGCAAAGGTAAGGGTTCGCCGCCGGATCAGGGAAGCGGGCCTCAACGCGCTTGGCCTTGGGGCTTTCGGCCCATGGAATACGCACACAGCCAGAGCGGTTACGGGCCGAATAGGCGCGCAGCACAGGGGCCTCAAAACCGGGGATCAAACGCTTATAGCTGTTTGTGGCCGGGTTGGTGATCGCGTTCAATGCCTTGGCGTGCTTGAGGATACCGCCGATGAAATACAGCGCATCTTGTGACAGATCGGCGTATTTGTCGCCCGCAAACAACGGCTTGCCGTCTTTCCAGATCGACATGTTCACGTGCATGCCTGTGCCGTTATCGCCAGAGATTGGCTTGGGCATGAATGTCGCCGACTTGCCATAGGCCTGTGCCACGTTGTGGATCACGTACTTATACTTCTGCAACTCATCGGCCTGATGCGTCAGTGTCCCAAAGATAAGGCCAAGCTCGTGCTGACACGAGGCCACCTCGTGGTGGTGCTTATCAACCTTCATGCCCATGTGCTTCATCGTGGTCAGCATCTCGGAGCGCATGTCTTGCGCGTCGTCGATTGGGTTCACAGGGAAATAGCCGCCCTTAACGCCCGGACGGTGGCCTGTGTTGCCCATCTCGTATTCGGCATCTGTGTTCCAAGAGGCGTCGATTGCGTCGACCTCAAAGGATACTTTGTTCATCGCCACCGAGTAGCGCACATCATCAAAGATAAAGAACTCGGCTTCGGGGCCCATATAGGCCGTATCACCGATACCCGATGATTTAAGATAGGCCTCGGCCTTTTGCGCCGTGCCGCGCGGATCGCGGTCATAGGGCTCCATTGTGTCGGGCTCAACCACGGTACAATGAATGGCGATGGTCTTTTCGGCATAGAAGGGATCAACATAGACGCTGCTTGCATCGGGCATCAGCTTCATGTCGGATTGGTCGATGGATTTCCAACCAGCGATGGACGAGCCATCAAACATGAACCCTTCCTCAAGGAAATCTTCGTCCACAAGATCAGCCACGATTGTCACGTGCTGAAGCTTGCCGCGCGGGTCGGTAAAGCGGATGTCTACATAATCCACGTCTTCGTCGCGGATCAGTTTGAGAACGTCTGCGTTGCTCATAATGTCGTTTCCTTATGTAGTAGGGGTGGTGTTCGTAAAACTTTAGATCGCGTCGCCGCCGGTCTCGCCGGTACGAATGCGGATGGCTTGCTCAACCGGTGAGACAAAGATTTTGCCATCCCCGATCTTGTCGGTCTTGGCCGCGGCAATGATTGCGGCAACAGCATCGTCAACCTGATCATCGGCCAACACGACCTCAATCTTAACCTTTGGCAAAAAGTCCACGACGTATTCCGCACCGCGGTACAACTCCGTGTGGCCCTTTTGGCGGCCAAAGCCCTTAACCTCGATCACAGACAAACCTTGAATGCCCACCTCTTGGAGGGCCTCCTTCACTTCATCAAGCTTGAAGGGTTTGATGATGGCTTCGATCTTTTTCATGGGCCGATTCCTCTTTTGCCAGCGCTATTGCGCGTCAGACCATCTTGGATAGACGGCGACAATTGGTCAGCGCGGGGATGACAGATGGCAGAAGGGATTTCCATAGCGACTGCCCAAAAAATGTGCACAACGCCTCAAGTATGCGCAGTTTTGAATCGCACAGCTTAAGACACCCGCAAATTTCAGCAAAGCTGTGCGGCACATTCGGTTTTGTCGCTCTCAGGCTTGGCTAGGCGCTCTGAACCTCAAGACCATCTGCATAAAGAATGTGCGGGGCATCAAACGCGAGCGCAAAAACGGGCATATCCTGCGCCGCACCCCACGACACAAATTCCCCGTCGATTAAATCGCGTGCCGCCACGAGGGCGTCTTTGGTCCCATAAAGCGCCGGGGCGCGCCAATCGCGGATCAACACCTTGGTGGTGGGCAAAATAACCGCCTCGCGGTCGGGCCGTGTATGGCCAAACGATCCGGCCTTGACGACAATCGGCGTCACACGCGCCACGCGCCGCGTGGTGCTGCGCAAAACGGCCATGCCGTTGTCACGCGTGATAATACGGTCACCCACCGTCAGGTGCTCAACCGGAATTTCACCGTCCAACGTCAAAAGGGTGGTGCCCGCGCATATTCCGCAGATATCGCCGTGTGTAACAGGCATGGCCTGTTGTTGTTGTCTTACCGCATGCATGGCGAGTGTCCCGCTCTTGTGCTATCATCTGCCTCAATCTTAACGCGATAATACGGCAATAATCGGTTAATGTCGCGCCGTTTTTATGCGACCCAATTTTTGCCCTCGCCAGCGGCGACCGGCTTTGCTATCAGGGCGCCAATGCGGGTGTGGCGGAACTGGTAGACGCACCAGATTTAGGTTCTGGCGCCTTTGGCGTGGGGGTTCGAGTCCCTTCACCCGCACCAATACTCCACCACTTCTGGCTCCGATGGGGAATCGCCTTGCACCACCCTTAATGTGGGCATAGAACACCCCAGATTTTACACCGGTTGGGCCACGCCCGGCCCCTTGTATCTATGGGAAAAGCATGGCGATCACCGAAACATTGAACGACGGCCTCAAGCGCGGCTATGAGATCACTCTTACCGCAGCCGATTTGGACGCCAAAGTCAGCGAAAAGCTGAAAGAAGCGCAGCCCGAAGTTGAAATGAAGGGCTTCCGCAAAGGCAAAGTGCCGATGGCGCTGCTCAAAAAGCAGTTTGGCCAGCGGGTTATGGGCGAAGCGATGCAAGAAAGCATCGACGGCGCACTTAACGAGCACCTCGAAAAATCCGGCGACAAACCTGCCATGCAGCCCGCCGTGAAAATGACCAACGAAGATTGGAAAGAAGGCGACGACGTTGTCGTGTCCGTTGAGTACGAAGCGCTGCCTCCAATCCCCGAAGTTGACCTGAGCAAAATCAAAGTCGAGCGTTTGGTCGTTAAGGCCGAGACAGCCGACGTTGATGAGGCCCTCGAAAACCTCGCCAAACAGGCGCAGAACTTTGAAGACCGCAAAAAAGGCTCCAAAGCCAAAGACGGCGACCAAGTTGTCATCGACTTCTTGGGCAAAGTAGACGGCGAAGCCTTTGAAGGTGGTGCGGCCGAAGATTACCCATTGGTTCTGGGCTCCAACTCTTTCATTCCGGGCTTTGAAGAAGGCCTCGTGGGCGTAAAAGAAGGCGACGAAAAAGACGTCGAGGTTGCCTTCCCCGCCGACTACCAAGCCGAGCATCTCGCCGGTAAAGCGGCCGTGTTCTCGTGCACAATCAAAGCCGTCAAAGAGCCCAAAGAGGCCAAGATCGACGACGAATTGGCCAAGCAGTTCGGCGCCGAAGATCTTAAGGGCCTCAAGGGCCAAATCTCCGAACGCCTCGAGGCCGAATACGCCGGTGCTGCACGTGCGGTTGCCAAGCGTAACCTATTGGACGCCCTTGATAAAAAGGTTGGCTTTGATCTGCCATCCGCTTTGGTTGAGGCCGAAGCAGGCCAGATCGCACACCAGCTGTGGCACGAGGACAACCCCGAGGTGCAAGGCCACGATCACCCCGAGATTGAGACCACCAAAGAGCACACAGACCTCGCCGAGCGTCGCGTGAAGCTGGGTCTTTACCTTGCTGATGTGGGGCAAAAAGCTGAGGTGCAGGTCACTGATGCCGAGATGACCCAAGCAATCATGAACCAGGCCCGCCAATACGGCGACCAAGCCCGCCAGTTCTTTGATTTCGTTCAACAAAA
>JALZWD010000188.1 GCA_023300365.1 Flavimaricola sp.
TCAAACGCCCGGCGGCGGTGTCGTCGGTGAGGGTGACAAGCGCGCCGTCGGGCAGCTTGCGCACGATCTCGTTGAGGGTCACGGCATTGACGGTGGTGGCACCTGCGCGTTCGACCTGCGCGGGGGCTTTGTCGACCACTTCGATATCAAGGTCGGTGGCGCGGAAATGCACGTCCGAACCTTCGGCCTCGATCAGTACATTGGCGAGGATCGGAATGGTGTTGCGGCGCTCAACAACAGACTGGGCCTGCGCCACTGCTTTGAGAAGAACACCACGTTCGATAGAGAGTTTCATGCCCCAGGCTCCGCTATTTGCCGACGACAGGTGTCGGGAGGGGAAAACTACCTGTTTTCCGCCTCACCTCAAGCTGATTCTTACAAATTATTACCAGCGTTGCGCGCAGTCTTAATCGCGCGGCGCGCAGGCTAGTGTTCGATTGCGCGGCGCAGCAATTCGACATCGTCGGCGATCTGGCTGTCGTTTTGGATCAAGTCCGTGACCCGTTTGACGCCGTGCATCACGGTTGTGTGGTCTCGCTTGCCGAAACGGCGTCCGATTTCCGGCAGCGAACGGTTGGTGTGTTGCTTGGCGAGGTACATCGCGATTTGGCGGGGCCGCGCGTAGACCCTAAGGCGCTTTGGGCCGATGAGGTCCGAAAGCCTGATGTTGTAGTGATCGGAAACCTTGCGTTGAATTTCCTCAATGGTGATCTTGCGATCAGATGTTTTGAGGATATCGGCAAGGCAATCCTGCGTCAGCTCCATCGTGATCTCGCGGCCCACGAGGCTTGCGAAGGCGAACAGGCGCGTCAGGGCCCCTTCGAGCACGCGGATGTTGCTGCTGATCCGGTGGGCGAGGAATTCGAGCACGCCTTCGTGGATGACCAGATCGGGATATTGCGCGCGGTAGTAGTCTTCCTTGGACTGAAGAATGCCGAGGCGCAGTTCAAAGTCGGTTGGGTGCATGTCGACGACCAAGCCGCTTTGGAGACGCGATTTGATCCGCTCTTCGAGGGCGCGAATTTCGCCCGGCGCGCGGTCGGCGGAGATGATGATTTGTTTGCGGGCATCAATCAGGGCGTTGAATGTGTGGAAGAACTCTTCCTGCGTGCTTTCTTTACCGGCCATAAACTGAATGTCGTCGACCATCAGCACGTCAACCGAGCGGAACAATTGTTTAAAGTCCATCATCCGCTTGTCGCGCAGCGAGGTGATGAAGCGGTACATGAATTGTTCGGCCGAGATGTAGAGCACGTTAAGGTGGGGCTGTTTGTCGCGCAGTTCATGCGCAATCGCGTGCATCAGGTGGGTTTTGCCCAAGCCGACGCCGCCATACAAGAAAAGCGGATTAAAGGTGACGGCCTCGCCTTCGGCGACGCGTTTGGCGGCGGCGTGGGCCAGCTCGTTTGGTTTGCCGACGACGAAATGATCGAAGGTGAAACGATCATCGAGATCGCCTCCGGTGTCTTGTTTGGGCGCTATGGGTTTGGCGGCGATGGTTTCAACGGCTTTGCTGGCTTGGGAACGGCCAATCACAAATGAGATACGCTTAATCGGCGCACCGTTGCGGCCCATTTCAAAGATGATCTGCTCGCCAAAATTGCGCGAGACATAGTTGCCCATGAATTGTGTCGGTACCTGAAAGGCCGCGACGCCGTCCTCTAGGCTGTGAAGTTCGAGCGGTTCGATCCAGTTGGTGTAGTTGTTCCTGCCCACAGTTGATTTGAGTGTCTCACGTACTTGTTCCCAAAGTTCGTTCGTCATGTGCCCCGTTACCCCGTTTTAAATTAAAGGCGGCATCCCATGCCCGCCCGCGATGCCCCCAAAAGGACACCAGATTTGTGCGACTGCGACGGTGCCATGGGCAAAAAGAAACCTGTTCGCCAAGTCCCATTTGGCGTCAGATCACGTTTCTTTTAGCATGGCAGGGGGCACCACAAATGAGCACATGTAATTGTGCCCAATTCCCCGCCAAAGCGGTGATATGTGGCGTTCTTGGGGTTGTGGCGCGAGGGACAGATTGCCGTCCGTTCCCATTTGCCACCCTTGCCGTTGCGGTGCTGTAAATCGGTCTTGCCGGACCGATTTTAGCGTTGCTTTGGCAAGGCTCACCCTGTTGTTCCCCCCGGGAACGTCGTGAATCGCAAGGCCAATCTAGCAACCGGTTTGTGGGCCGTTCAACTGTAACAATGGTCTTGACGAGAAGTTAAGTGAAACCGAATCCTAAAGCATTTTGAATTCGGCCTACTTAGCCAATTTTCTGTGGCAAAAAAGTAAATCTTTGACCCAGGGGAAACGTAATTTCAAAGCGGCGTTGACGCTGTTTGAGAGATTTTTTGCCGTCCAAATTCGTTTGGGAGATTCGATTTGCGGCGGGTGGTCATGCGCTGTCTCGATCTGGATTTGAAACAAAAACGCCGACGCACCATTTCAGGTTGCGCCGGCGTTGTAGATCAAGGTCGTGTGCGAGACGCTGCGACCTAGCCGAGCGCTTTGACCCGGTTGCTTAGCCGCGACATTTTGCGGGCCACTGTGTTCTTGTGCATGATGCCTTTGGTGACACCGCGCATCAGCTCGGGCTGTGCGGCACGCAGGGCGGCTTGTGCGGCGTCTTTGTCACCAGACGCGATGGCTTCTTCGACTTTGCGCAACTGGCCACGGATCCGTGTGCGGCGCATTTTGTTGACAGCAGCGCGACGCTCGTTCTGGCGGGCGCGTTTTTTGGCTTGGGGTGTGTTTGCCATGATAAATGTGACTTTCCGGTCTGGAGTATGGTGTTCAAAACTGATGAGCACGCTGTTGCCAGCACCGGTATAGAGAACCGATTGATTCTTGCCTGAGCGGGCATCACGCGCATGTACGAGGGGCCGTATAGGGATGTTTGGCGGGTTTGGAAACCATTTTGTTGGCGGTGGCGCACCTTGGGGGGGACGCCGCTGGTGACATGCGTCACCTCGCCCCGCCCTCCCCAAGCCCCAATAGGAGATCAACGCGGGGTGTGGTCCGCGTGGGCGCTGTTTGATTTGAGTATTTTTAGCAAGATGAGGGGGAAGAGGGCCTAGCGGTCGCGGAACTGTGCTTCGCGCTTTTCTTTGAAGGCGGCCATGCCTTCGGTTTGGTCCTCGGTGGCGAAGAGCGATTGGAACACCGCTTTTTCGTAGCGGATACCCTCGGAGAGGGTTGTCTCATAGGAGCGGTTGACCACATCTTTGGCCGCTTTGACCGCGAGTTGCGATTTTTCTGCGATTTTGCCAGCCGCGGCGCGGGCCTCATCGAGGAGTTTTTTGGCGGGGACCACGCGGCTGACCAATCCGGCGCTTTCGGCCTCTGTGGCGTCCATGAAGCGGCCCGTAAGGTGCATGTCCATCGATTTGGATTTGCCCACCAGGCGCGTGAGGCGTTGGCTGCCGCCGAGGCCCGCGATGACGCCGAGGTTGATCTCGGGTTGGCCAAATTTGGCGGTATCTGAGGCGATGATGAAATCGCAGGCCATCGCCAGCTCGCAACCGCCGCCCAATGCATAGCCAGATACGGCGGCGATGATTGGTTTTTGGATGCGTTCGATACGCTCAAAGCTGTCGCCAAACAGCGGGTTGGTGACCACGTCAACAAAGCTTTTGTCGGCCATTTCGGTTATGTCGGCACCGGCGGCGAAGGCTTTGTCGGAGCCCGTCAAGATGATGCAGCGGGCCTTGTCGTTTGTATCGGCCGCGTCCAAAGCATCGGCCAGTTCGGACAAAAGCTGGGGGTTGAGCGCGTTGAGCGCATCGGGGCGATTGAGTGTGATGAGGGCGATGTCGTCGCTGATGTCGACGGTGATCGTTTCATAGGCCATGGGTCACGGTCCCTTATGCATCCTGACAAGCTGTATCACTTACCCAAAGCGGAAGGCGGATCAAGTCATCTTTGGCATTTGGGGCACAAGAAGGTTGATCGGCCGGATTGTGTGATGCGGATAATCGTCCCTAAACATCCAGATGTTGTGCATGCCTCGCCCTCGCGACCATAGGCGTTGAAGGCGTGTTGGAAATACCCCAGTTCGCCGTTTGTTTGTCGGTGATCCTGAAGCGAGGAGCCGCCAGCGGCGATTGCCTCGGTTAGGACCGTGCGAATAAGCGGGACGAGGCTTGCGGTGCGGGGTTTGGCGATGTTCGCGGCCTTGCGGCGGGGATCGATTCCGGCGCGGTGCAGGACCTCGCAGACGTAGATATTGCCCAGACCTGCCACCAGCTTTTGATCGAGGAGGGCGGTTTTGACGGGGGTGTTGCGCCCGGTGAATTTGGCAATCAGGTGGTCTTCGTGAAAATCGTTGCCCAAGGGTTCGGGGCCGATGTCGCGGATCAGCCAATGGTCGTTGAGCGTGGCGGTATCGCCAAGGTCCATGGCGCCGCTCTGGCAAAGGATGAAGCCGACCTC
>JALZWD010000189.1 GCA_023300365.1 Flavimaricola sp.
CCTAAGAGTCACTTCAGCTTCAATAATTCCGACTGCGGTGGGCTCGTTAGGTTAACAGGTGTGCTGAATCTATCCCCACATTCGCGTGAACAGAAACGCAAAAGGCCCCGGCGAACAGTCACCGGGGCCTTCAAAACTAGCTCACTAAAGACTTTAGTCTTCGGCAGCTTCTTCTTTTGTGAGCTCTTTGCCAGTTTCCTGATCAACCATCTTCATGGCCAAACGAACTTTGCCACGATCATCAAAGCCGAGCAATTTGACCCAAACTTCCTGACCTTCTTTAAGAACATCAGACGGGTGGTTCAAACGACGATTTTCGATCTGGGAGACGTGCACAAGGCCGTCACGCTTACCAAAGAAGTTCACAAACGCGCCGAAATCGACGAGTTTCACAACTTTACCTTTGTAGATCACGCCTTCTTCTGGCTCTGCCACGATAGAGTGGATCATGTCGTAGGCCTTCTTGATGGCCTCCGCATCGTTGGACGCCAGCTTGATGATGCCGTCGTCGTTGATGTCCACTTTTGCGCCGGATGTTTCGACGATTTCGCGGATGACCTTACCACCAGACCCGATAACTTCACGGATCTTGTCAGTTGGGATCTGCATCGTTTCGATCTTCGGTGCGTGAACGCCAAGATCTTTCGCACCAGTCAAAGCTTTGCCCATCTCACCGAGAATGTGCAAACGACCGGCTTTCGCCTGATCCAATGCTTTGGACATGATCTCAGGCGTGATGCCCGCAATTTTGATGTCCATCTGCAAAGATGTGATACCGCTTTCAGTACCCGCAACCTTGAAGTCCATGTCGCCAAGGTGATCTTCGTCACCCAAGATGTCGGACAAGATAGCGTAGTCGCCGTCGTCTTCCATCACGAGGCCCATGGCCACACCAGCAACTGGTGATTTCAATGGAACGCCCGCGTCCATCATAGACAAGGAACCACCACAAACAGACGCCATAGAAGAGGAGCCGTTTGATTCAGTAATCTCAGACACCAAGCGGATAGTGTATGGGAAGTCTGTCGCGGACGGCAGAACCGCCTGCAACGCACGCCATGCCAGTTTACCGTGACCGATTTCACGACGACCTGGGCCAGACACACGACCAACTTCACCAACAGAATACGGTGGGAAGTTATAATGAAGCATGAAGTTCGACTTATACATGCCTGTGAGGGCATCGATCATCTGCTCATCATCGCCAGTACCCAGCGTAGTCACAACAAGACCCTGCGTTTCACCGCGCGTGAACAAGGCAGAACCGTGTGTCCGTGGCAAAATACCGGTTTCAGAAACGATTGGGCGGATGGTGTCCAAAGCACGGCCATCAATACGCTTGCCGTTTTTCACAACGTCGCCGCGCAGAACTGCAGATTCCAGCTTCTTCAGGGCAGCGCCCAAGTTGCCGTCTTCTTGCTGCTCTTCAGTCAAAGACGCTACAATCTCGTCCTTGGCAGCAGATACTGCGCCGGTACGTTCTTGCTTGTCAGTGATCGCATAAGCGGCACGCATTTTGTCTTCGCCTGCGGATTTCACAGCTGCGAACAGCTCTGAGTAGTCAACAGGTTGGAAGTCAAACGGTTCTTTCGCGCAATCTTCGGCCAGATCAATGATCAGGTCGATGACAGGCTGGATGCTGTCGTGGGCGAATTTCACAGCGCCAAGCATTTCTTCTTCGGTCAGCTCGTATGCTTCGGATTCAACCATCATCACGGCGTCTTTTGTGCCGGCAACAACAAGATCCAAACGCTGCTCTGGGTTCAGGCGCAGGTTATGCATGTCGTCGATTTCAGGGTTCAGGATGTATTCACCACCCTCATAACCCACGCGACAAGCTGCAATTGGGCCGCGGAACGGTGCGCCAGAAATCGTCAAAGCAGCAGATGCCGCGATCATGGCGACCATGTCTGGGTCATTAACCAAATCGTGGGACAGAACGGTACACATCACCAAAACTTCGTTTTTGAAGCCAGGGACAAACAATGGACGAATTGGACGGTCGATCAGGCGGGATGTCAGCGTCTCTTTTTCAGTTGGACGTGCTTCGCGCTTGAAGAAACCACCGGGGACTTTACCCGCAGCGTAGTACTTTTCTTGATAATGCACGGTCAGCGGAAAGAAATCCTGACCAGGCTTTTGCTTGCGTGCAAATGTGATGTTCGCCATCACAGATGTTTCGCCAAGCGTGGCAATCACGGAGCCGTCAGCTTGACGCGCAACCTTGCCGGTTTCGAGAGTGAGCGTCTCTTCGCCCCACTGCATCGACTTCTTTACTTCATTAAACATATATATGTTCCTTTTGACCCGTTTAGGTCTTTTGCGTAGGGGGCGTATTCCCCCTCAATCCGGTATCTTCTTTTGTCGGCGCTGGATTGCGGGCGCCGGGCTTCCAAGATGGGCGGGCCATACACCGGTTTAACCTCATTGGGAAGCATTATGGAGCCTCACCCCCCAAAGAGCGGCGATACGCTTGGAACTCGGCGATGGACCATCTTCGTTTAAGTACTGCATCATATGCCATAACTCTGGACAAGGCCCGTTGATAAAAGGCTCCACCCATCTGCCACCACAAAAAACGATAGCTTAAACGGCAGCGAGACGATTGCGGGCGGAACCATCATCATCCCCATCGACATCAAGACTGCCGCGACGAGGAGGTCAATGATCAAGAATGGCAGAAATATGATAAAGCCAA
>JALZWD010000190.1 GCA_023300365.1 Flavimaricola sp.
GTTCTTAATTTTTGTGTGTCGGTATGCTTGCGACCCTATATCTCCTCTGCTACATCGCACGAGATTTTGAAGCCGCCGGTTCACGGGGGCCCAACAAGATGCTCATGCGGTTGTCTGAATATCAGGCGCTAATTGGGCGACAGACATCGGAAGGGTGGACGTGTCCGAAACAGCTGGTATCTCCACAGGCATCGCCGCGCGTTATGCGACGGCTGTGTTTGACCTCGCGAAAGAGGGAAAGGCGCTCAAAGCGCTGGAAGCCGACGTGGCAGCACTGGACGGCGCATTGGCCGATAGTGCAGATTTCCGTACATTGCTGACTTCCCCGCTTTACAGCCGGGATGAGCAAGAGACGGCAATCGCAGCCATCGCGAAGAAAATGAAATTGTCCAAGACAACAAGCAATGTGCTTTCACTTATGGCGTCCAAGCGGCGCTTGTTTGTGTTGCCGCACCTTGCAACTGTCTTGCGCGAACGTCTGGCCGAAGAGCGTGGCGAAGTGACTGCCGAAGTCACAACTGCCAAAGCGCTCACGAAGGTTCAGATGGACAAGCTTTCCAAGACTTTGAAAGCACAAGTCGGCAAAGCCGTCATAATTCAAGAGACCGTGGATGAAACTATCATCGGCGGTCTTATTGTTAAAGTGGGCTCCAAGATGATCGATACGTCGATCAAATCGAAGCTCAGCGCACTCCAGAACACTATGAAAGAGGTCGGATAAATGGCGATCCAAGCGTCTGAAATTTCTGCGATCCTTAAGGACCAGATCAAAAACTTCGGTCAGGAAGCCGAAGTGGCCGAAGTGGGCCGCGTACTTTCCGTCGGTGACGGTATTGCGCGTATCTACGGCCTCGACAATGTGCAGGCTGGTGAAATGGTCGAATTCCCCGGTGGTATCCGCGGAATGGCTTTGAACCTTGAAGCTGACAACGTTGGTGTTGTTATCTTCGGTTCTGACCGTGACATCAAAGAAGGCGACACTGTCAAACGTACCAAAGCGATTGTGGACGTTCCTGTTGGTGACGAACTGCTTGGTCGCGTTGTTGACGGTTTGGGTAACCCGCTGGACGGCAAGGGCCCGATCAAAACATCAAAGCGTGCGATTGCTGACTCTAAAGCACCGGGCATTATTCCACGTAAATCTGTTCACGAACCAATGGCGACTGGCCTGAAGTCTGTTGACTCCATGATCCCAGTTGGCCGTGGCCAGCGCGAATTGATCATTGGTGACCGTCAGACAGGTAAAACAGCGATCGCGCTCGACACGATCCTGAACCAGAAGTCTTACAACGACGCTGCAAAGAAAGATTCAGACAAGTTGTTCTGTATCTACGTCGCGATCGGCCAAAAGCGTTCCACAGTGGCGCAATTGGTTAAGAAGCTCGAAGAATCAGGCGCGATTGAATATTCAATCGTTGTTGCGGCTACCGCTTCTGATCCAGCACCGATGCAGTTCCTTGCACCATATGCAGCGACGTCTATGGCGGAACACTTCCGCGACCAAGGTCGTCACGCGCTGATCATCTATGATGATTTGTCCAAGCAAGCCGTGTCTTATCGCCAGATGTCACTTCTTCTTCGTCGTCCACCAGGGCGTGAAGCATACCCAGGTGACGTTTTCTACCTTCACTCCCGTCTGCTTGAGCGTTCATGCAAATTGAACGAAGATAACGGATCCGGGTCTTTGACGGCGCTGCCGATCATTGAAACCCAAGGTGGCGACGTTTCTGCGTTTATTCCAACTAACGTGATTTCCATCACCGACGGTCAGATCTTCTTGGAAACTGAATTGTTCTACCAAGGTATCCGTCCTGCGGTGAACACTGGTCTGTCTGTTTCTCGTGTTGGGTCTTCTGCCCAAACAAAGGCAATGGCCTCTGTTGCTGGTCCGGTTAAGCTTTCCTTGGCTCAGTATCGTGAAATGGCTGCGTTCGCGCAGTTCGGTTCCGATCTTGATGCGGCTACTCAGCAATTGCTGGCCCGTGGTGCGCGTTTGACTGAGTTGATGAAGCAGTCGCAGTATTCCCCACTGACCAACGCAGAAATCGTCTGTGTTATCTTTGCGGGTACAAACGGCTACCTTGATAAGGTTGACGTTAAGCAAGTGGGTCGTTTTGAAGCAGAAATGCTGAAGCACCTGCGCGCCAATAACGCTGACCTTCTGGCTGATATCACCGACAATGACCGTAAGGTTAAAGGTGAATTGGCTGACAAGGTTAAAGCAGCTTTGGATGTATTCGCAAAAGACTTCGCTTAATCGTCTTAGGATAAGGAGAACTAGGTTTGCCTAATCTCAAGGACCTTAAAAATCGGATCGCGTCGGTCAAATCGACCCGCAAGATCACCAAAGCGATGCAGATGGTCGCGGCAGCAAAATTGCGCCGCGCCCAAGACGCAGCTGAGGCGTCACGCCCCTACACAGAGCGTTTTAACGCTGTGATGGCAGGGTTGGCGTCTGGTGCGGCGGGTTCCCCGTCAGCGCCTAAGCTGTTGTCAGGCACTGGTGCGGACAGCGTTCATTTGTTGGTTGTGATGACCGCAGAACGTGGTCTGTGTGGTGGCTTTAACGGCAACATCGCAAAGCTTGCTAAAACGCATGCGCAAAAGCTGATCGCAGACGGCAAAACAGTTAAGATTTTGACTGTTGGCAAGAAAGGTCGCGACGCTATCAAACGCGACATGGGCGATCACTTTGTCGGTCACGTTGACATGACCGAAGTGAAACGCGTGGGTTACGGCGATGCGCAAAACATTGCTAAAGATGTGTTGTCTCGCTTTGACGGCGGCGAATTCGATGTTGCGACGATCTTCTTCGCACGCTTCGAAAACGTTGTGACACAGCA
>JALZWD010000191.1 GCA_023300365.1 Flavimaricola sp.
GATGTTGTCGTGGACGTATTTCTTGTATGTCTCTGCCTGAAGCTCATCGGGCATGGTGAACATGATCACATCGGCCCAAGCGGCGGCTTCGGCGATACCCATAGTCTTAAGACCTTCGCCCTCGGCCTTGGCAATTGAGGCCGAGCCTTCGCGCAAGGCCACAACAAGGTTCTTGGCACCACTGTCGCGCAGGTTCAGCGCATGTGCGTGGCCCTGGCTGCCATAGCCAAGAATGGCAACTTTCTTGTCCTTAATCAGGTTCACGTCGCAATCGCGGTCGTAATAAACGCGCATAATATCATCCTCTCAGGTGTGTTTTCTGAGGGCGTTTATGATCGGATGTTGGCGCCTGTACGAGAGTCTTTTCTTTGAGTATTTTTGGCAAGATGAGACTATCATGTTCGGATTTAGTAATTTATGTGATTTTCATGCTTGATGACACCGACCGCCGATTGCTGCGCCTGTGGCAAGACACACCCGACCTAAGCGTCGCTGATTTGGCCGCCGCCGCGGGCCTGACGGCAGGGCGCGCGGGCCGCCGTTTGGATCGCTTGCGCGAGGCGGGGGTGCTGTTGGGCCAACAGGCGGTGATCCATTGGCCCGCTTTGGGCTATGCGGTGCAGGTCTCTTTGCGGGTCAGTCTCGACAAAACCGCCGCACGCGCCTTTGATGATTTCATCGCCGCCGCCCGCGCCGTGCCCGAAGTGATCGAAATTCAAACATTTTTGGGCCGCGTCGACGTGCGCCTTTGCGTGATCGCGCGCGATCTTGTGCATTACCAATCAATCTACCGCGCCCATATCCTCACCCTGCCGCATATCGCCGATATCGAAAGCCTGATGACAATCGCCGCCGTGAAATCAGAGGAGGCCCTGCCGATATGACCCCCGATGACACAGACCGCGCGCTCTTGCGCCTGATGCAACACGACGCGGGCCAACCGGCCAGTCAGCTGGGGCGCAAGCTTGGCCTGTCCCAGCCCGCCACATGGCGCCGGATTAAGGCCTTGCGCGCCGCGGGCGTGCTGGGCGCGCCGCGTCTGGTGCTTGATGCCGCCTCCCTTGGCTTTGGCGTGACCGTCTTTTTGGGCGTGAAACTCGCCACCAAGGGCCGTGTGTCCTTGGAGGATTTCGAACGCACAGTCACCGCCATCCCCGAGGTGCAGACCGTCGAACACGTGCTGGGCCTTTATGACTACCGCCTGCGCGTGGTGGCCCGCGATTTGGCGGATTTTGAACGGGTTCTGCGCCGCCGTGTCATGACCTTACCCGGCGTGGGGGATGTCGAGGCCAACGTGCTGCTGAGCGAAGAACGCCGTCCCGGTCCGCTCTAACCCACGCGGGCAATCACCCAGTATACCCAAATAGACTTTGCAGCCCCCTCAACGGCCGTTTATTACTCTGCGCAAGTACAGGGAGTTGAAACATGGCCGACACATACAAAAGCGCAGTTGATCCAGACGGTTTGATGGAGTTCTCGGTGGTCTTTACCGACCGTTCCCTAAACTCAATGAGCCAATCATTCCAATCTGTTATGCGCGATCTTTCATCCGGCCTAAAAGAGGTCTACGCCGCCGATCACGTGGCCATTGTCCCGGGCGGCGGCACCTATGCGATGGAGGCCGTGGCCCGTCAATTTGGCGCGGGCGCGCATGCGATGATCCTGCGCAACGGCTGGTTCTCATATCGTTGGACACAAATCTTCGAGGCGGGCGGTTTTGCTGGCGACACCACGGTGTTCAAAGCCCGCCAAGCCGGCAATGACAGCCGCGCACCCTTCGCACCCGCGCCCATCGAAGACGTGGTCGCCGCCATCCGCCGCGCCAAACCCGACGTCGTCTTCGCGCCGCATGTCGAGACCAGCGCGGGGATCATCCTCCCCGACGCCTACATTGCCGCAATGGCCGCCGCGGCGCATGACGTGGGCGCTTTGATGGTGCTCGATTGTATCGCTTCGGGCTGTATCTGGGTCGATATGAAGGCCACGGGCGTGGATGTGCTGATCTCTGCGCCGCAAAAGGGGTGGTCGTCCACGCCCTCGGCGGGCCTCGTGATGATGTCTGCCGCTGCGCGCAAACGGATGGACAACACCGCGTCCAATTCCTTCGCAATCGACCTCGCCAAATGGACCGCGATCATGGAAACCTACGAGGGCGGGGGCCATGCCTACCACGCCACAATGCCCACAGACGGCCTGCGCGCCTTCCGCGACACGATGATGGAAACCCGCGACACGGGCTTTGACGTGCTCAAAGCCAAGCAACAAGAATTGGGTGCTGCGATCCGCGCTATGCTGGCGGCCAAAGGCATCCAATCCGTCGCCGCCGACGGGTTCGAAGCCCCCTCCGTCGTGGTCAGCTATACCGACAACCCCGACATCCAAAACGGCAAGGCTTTCGCCGCCCAAGGCATGCAAATCGCCGCCGGTGTGCCCTTGCAAGTGGACGAGCCTGCGGATTTCAAAACATTCCGTATCGGGTTGTTCGGATTGGATAAATTGGCAGACGTGCCCACAACAATCGCACGGTTTGAAGGGGTCTTGGCCAAGGTGCTCTAACGCCCCGCGCCAAGCCCCAGCTTCATCACCGCCGTGCGCACCGGCTTTGCATCATGCAACAGCTGCATCCCCGCACCGCGCAGGCCCTGCAACATCGGGTTGCCACTTTGCGACGTGCGGTTCAGCATCGCAATTCCCGCCGCACGCAGCTTGATATCAGGCAGTCTGGCGCGCTGATAGGCGGCCAACATCTCGCGGCTGCCAAGCGTTTGCGGGGATTTTGCCGCTAGGTCCAGCAAACACCGCAAATCGGCGAGGGACGTGTTCAACCCTTGGGCCCCAATCGGCGGCATCACATGTGCGGCCTCGGCCATCAGAGCGGTGCGCGGCCCCACCATGGTCTCTGCGATCTGGCTGATGATCGGCCACACCTGCCGCCCCGTCACAAGCCGCAGTGGGCCGTAAACCTCGGCCGACCGCAGGGTTGCCTCGGCCTCAAATGCCGCCACATCCATCTGCGCCCGGCGCATCGTGTCGCGCCCCTCATCCATCCAAACCACTGCCGAACAGGGCTGTCCTTCATGATCGGGCAGGGGCACCAATGTGAAGGGCCCGCCGTGCAAATGCACTTCGGTTGAGACATTGTTGTGCGGCGCCTCATGCACCACTGCAAAACTAAGCGCTTTTTGCCCGTAACGCGTTGTTTTACTGTTAATTCCGGCCGCCTCTCGCACGGCACTGCGGCGTCCGTCCGCGCCGATCATCAATTGCGCCTCAACCTGCGTCGCGTCGCTCAGGGTCACGATATTGGCGGCCTCGCGCGGCAACATCGCCTTAAATCCGACGCCGCTGCGAAACGAGACATTCGGCAAGTCATCCAGCCGCGCCACCATTTCGCGGCGCAATACCCAATTGCGGAAATTCCACCCAAACGGCGCATCCCCCATATCTGCGGCGTCAAAATCCCGCGCCACAGGCACCTCGCGCGCCACATCCATGATCCGCATCGTCTCAAGCGGCATGGCCTCGGGGGCCAATCGCGCCCAAAGCCCCGCGCCCTCAAGCACATCGCGCGCGGGCTGCAAAAACGCGGTGGTGCGCAAATCCGAACCAGCACTTTGCCCGTCGGTCACAGGCGGCGCAGGATCGACCAAAACCACGTTAAATCCAGCGGTGCCAAATCCGGCCGCCGCCGTCAGACCCGCGACGCCGCCGCCACAAATCACAATATCGGTGTGCTCTCTTTTCATACCTCATAGATAGGGCGCGCGGCCCCCGAGGTCTAGGAGCAGACCTGCGTCACAAAGCCCGCCAAATCATCGGTG
>JALZWD010000192.1 GCA_023300365.1 Flavimaricola sp.
GATGTTTGTCCTTGTTGACCATGAAGACCGCGAGAATGAGGGGGATTTGGTGATCCCTGCGCAAATGGCCACGCCGGATGCGATCAATTTCATGGCCAAGCATGGGCGCGGTTTGATTTGCCTGACGCTGTCGCCCGAGCGGATTGATGCGCTTGGTTTGACGTTGATGTCGGCGCAGAATTCGTCGCGCCATGAGACCGCCTTTACCATCAGCATTGAGGCCCGCGAGGGTGTGACCACGGGGATTTCCGCCGCGGACCGGGCGCGCACTGTTGCGGTGGCGATTGATCATTCAAAAGGGCCCGCTGATATCGCGACACCGGGGCATGTGTTCCCACTGCGGGCCAAGGCGGGGGGTGTTTTGGCGCGGGCAGGGCACACCGAGGCCGCGACGGATATTTCGCGGTTGGCGGGATTGAACCCATCGGGCGTGATTTGCGAGATCATGAAGGAAGACGGCGAGATGGCGCGCCTGCCGGATTTGGTGGCCTTTGCGCAGTTGCACAGCCTTAAGATCGGTACGATCAGCGATTTGATCGCCTATCGCCGCCGGCATGATAACCTTGTGAAAATGCGCGAGACGCAGACCATTCAATCGGAGTTTGGCGGCGAATGGGAGATGCGCATTTATGCAGATGAGACCCAAGGGGCCGAGCATATCGCGTTGATCCGTGGGGATATTTCTGGCGACGCGCCGGTTTTGGTGCGGATGCATTCGATGGACCCGATGCTGGATGTGATTGGCACCGGGCCTGCGGGACGGGCGGCGGAATTTGGTCATGCGATGGAATTGATCGCCAAAGAGGGGCGCGGGGCGCTGGTTTTGTTGCGGGATTTGCACATGAAGCTGGCGGCCGAGGATGAGACATCGCCGCAGACTTTGCGGCAATATGGTGTGGGCGCGCAGATCCTGTCGTCACTTGGCCTGAGCAAGATTGAACTTTTGACCAACTCGCCCAAACCAAGGGTGGTGGGGCTTGAGGCATACGGTCTTGAGATCGTTGGCACACGCAAAATTTCGGAGATCGGATAGATGGCAGGGACGTCGCATTATCAACTGAAGCGGCCAGAATTCAGTGCCGCTCCCAAGCTGCTTATTGTGGTGGCGCCTTATTATAAGGCGATTGCGGATGCTTTGGTGGCGGGTGCCCAAGCCGAGATTGCCGCGGTGGGCGGCACAAGCGAGGTTGCCGAAGTGCCGGGGGCGTTGGAAGTGCCCACGGCGATTGCGACGGCGGCACGTCTGAGCAATTTCGATGGATATGTCGCCCTTGGCTGTGTGATCCGTGGCGAGACGACGCATTACGACACCGTTTGTAACGACAGCAGCCGGGCGATTACGTTGATGGGGTTGCAGGGGCTTTTCATTGGCAATGGGATCCTGACGGTGGAAAATATGGCCCAAGCCCAAGCGCGGGCCGAGGTGGCGGGGCAAAACAAAGGCGGTGGTGCCGCAGCGGCGGCCTTGCATTTGCTGGCCCTAAGCCGCCAATGGGGCGAGACCGGCAAGCCGATTGGCTTTACCAGTGAAATTTTGGCACGCGGCGGAACATCTGTATGACCCTATCGGGCAATCAAAAGCGAAAAATGCGCTCGGCGGCGCGCCTTTATGCGGTGCAGGCCCTGTTTCAGATGGAACATTCAAGCCAGACCGTTGAATTGGTCATGCACGAGTTTGAGGACCACCGTTTCGGCGCGGTTTATGAGGGCGACGAAATGGCCGAGGGGGATGTGGATACATTCCGCGCGGTGATGTTGTTTGCGGTGGATAACCAAGCGCAGATTGACCAAATGACCGACCGCGCCCTTGTGGCGAAATGGCCAATTGCGCGGATTGACCCGACATTGCGGGCATTGTTCCGTGCCGCGGGGGCCGAGATGGTCAAGGGCGACACGCCGCCAAAGGTCGCGATTGTGGAATATGTTGACGTGGCGCGGGCCTTTTTCCCGGATGGAAAAGAGCCGTCATTTGTGAATGCGGTGCTCGATCATATGGCCCGCGAGGCGCAACCGGCGGCATTTTAGGCGCCTGCGCGGCAAGAGCGTGCTTGGGGGTCTCGTCCAACGGGGGGCAGGCATGAGGTGGCGGGAACCGCACGCATCCGTAGGGACAGCTATTCCCGAGGACCTGTTAGTACAGGTGGGCGCCAGGTAACCAGGCCAGGGCCAGGACAGAGCCAGCTCCCTCGGATTTGCTTAAGGCCACTGGAATTGTGTCCGGGATAACAAGAAGGGCAGAAGCCCGCCGACCACACAAGTAGGGCGCACAGGGCCTTGCGGCAAGGGCCGTTTGGGGGATTACTTGGATCCGGTGTTCAAAAGCCAGCCATTGGGGCCAACAACCGTTTCAGGAAGACGCACAACAACACGTTCGATCAGGCCTAGGGCGATAAGGCTCATCGCGACGTCAAAGAATGTGATGTCAGCGAACATTGATTGAAACAGTGTCATTTGGCAGCTCCTCCGTGTGTTGGGCATTTCCTAGATATGCGAAATGGCGAAAGCATGGCATTTGCCGCTACTTTGGCAGGGTTACGCAGGGTGATTTGCCGCATTCTGGCCTAATTTGGTGCTGGATTTTGATTTTTTGCCATTGTTTTCAATGGGATTGATATTTGTTCACCTATTGTTCATGTATGTCCCATGGCGATGGATGAAACAGAACGGGTGATGAAGCCGGGGCAGATTTTGGCCCGTGGGGTGTGTCGGCATTTGTTGTCCCACAATTTTGTATCCGTAGAAGAGCTGACGCCGACCTCCGGTTTGCGGGTGGATGTGATGGCCTTGGGGCCCAAGGGCGAGGTTTGGATCGTGGAATGCAAATCAAGCCGTGCCGATTTTCAATCCGATCACAAATGGCAGGGATACCTTGAGTGGTGCGACAGATTTTTCTGGGCGGTGGACGAGGATTTTCCGACAGATCTTTTGCCTGAAAATACGGGTCTTATGATTGCCGATGGCTATGACGCAGAGATTTTGCGGATGGGTCCGGAGGACAAGCTTGCCGGAGCGCGGCGAAAGGTGATGATACAAAAATTCGCGCGTCATGCCGCCCTACGGTGGCATGCGGCGCGTGATCCGGGGTTGCGGCGCTAGGTTTTTTTGCGGTTCAAACCACGGGCGGCCATTGCAGCGGCCTTAATCTCGTCTGCGATATCGTCGGCCTCTTCGGGATCGAAATC
>JALZWD010000193.1 GCA_023300365.1 Flavimaricola sp.
TTCATCGCAGTGTATGCAGACGCGATCTTGCCGATTGCAAGTTGGTACGCCGCTTCACGGTAGGTCAGCCGAACATCATGGGCTTCTGAATTCGCCTTTTGGGAAATCTCAGCAAAAGCTTGGACCATCATGTCTTCTAGGCCAGAGCGGACGAGATCAATTTCTTGGCGGACGTTAAAGAAGGCGGTTTGCTCTTCGGACGGAAATGCCTTTCCAGTCATTTTCTCCATCGAACGGGCGAGGTTGCGGTGGTCGCGTTCATCGGATCTGCGTTCCATCAAGCCGAACGGGATGTGCGACAAATTTTTCACCCACTCGAAGTAACTGACGACGACACCACCAGCATTGGCAAACAAGTCAGGAATGACAACGATACCGCGTGCGTTTAGAATCTGATCAGCGGCGTGGGTGATCGGACCATTAGCGGCCTCGACGATTAATCGCGCGTTGATATGTGATGCATTGCCCTCGTGAATGACGCTTTCCAGTGCTGCGGGCACGAGGATATCGCAATCGTCCGTCAGCGCGGTAGAACCATCCGCCTCAAAACTTCCGCCTGCAAATCCGACTATCGTCTTGTGTTCAACAATATGCGTATGCAGTGCGTCAATGTCGATCCCGTTCGCATTTCGAATGACGCCGTCGCGCTCGATCACTGCAACGATTTTGCATTTGTCCTCATCCGCGAGAAACTTTGCCGCGTGATAGCCGACATTGCCAAGCCCTTGAACGACGACACGCAACCCTTCAAGGCTGTCACTTTCGAACCCCGCAGTATGTCGGTCCAGTTCAGAGCGAAAAAAGGCTTGGATGGCGTATTGAACGCCGCGTCCCGTGGCTTCGGTCCGCCCTTCGATACCGCCACCCGCGACAGGTTTTCCTGTGACGCAGCCCATGCCGTTGATGTCTTCGGGTTTGTAACGCCGGTATTCGTCGGCAATCCACATCATAGTCTGTTGATTGGTGCCCATGTCGGGGGCCGGAACATTTGTCGCAGAGGCTAGAAATCCGTGGCGCATCAACTCTTGTGCGAACCGTCGAGTGATCTTTTCCAACTCATGCGGTTCCCATTCGGCGGGGTCGATTTCTAATGCCCCCTTTGATCCGCCAAACGGCAAATTCAACAGCGCACATTTGTAAGTCATCAGCGCCGCTAAGGCTTCGACCTCGTCTTGATTGATGTTTGACGCGTATCTGATGCCACCTTTGGCAGGGCCCTCACTGGTGGAATGCGTCGCACGCCAACCGCGAAAGGTAAACATTCGCCCCCGCAATCGTACACCAAACCGCGTTACATAAGTCGCGTTGCAGACCTTAATTTTCTCGGCAAGGCCTTCAGGTAAGCCGAGATTTCCGGCGGCGGCATCATACATCGACTCTACGTCTTTTAGAAAATTGCCACTCATGATTTGACGCTCCCGTATCCGCCGCCACCAGGGGTTTTCATAATAAACACATCACCGATATCGAGTTGCACCTCATCGTTGCCCATCAGTTCTTTGATTTTTCCGTTGGCACGTACAACACTGTTTTCACCGACGGCACCCGTCCCACCGCCAGCCGCGCCGTGCGGCGGAATAATGCGATGAGAGGAAAGGACTGTGACTGTCATCGGTTCAAGAAAACGCAATTTCCTGACGATGCCATTGCCACCACAATATTCGCCAATACCGCCCGAACCACTACGGATCGAAAATTCATCGACGCGCACCGGAAAACGTGTTTCCAAAACTTCGGGGTCCGTCATCCGCGTGTTGGTCATGTGGCTGTGGACAGCGCTGGTGCCGTGAAAGCCATCTCCAGCGCCAGTGCCACCACAAATGGTTTCGTAATTCTGATGCACGTCGTTGCCATAGACAAAGTTGTTCATCGTTCCTTGGCTGCCTGCGATCACACCAAGTGCGCCATAAAGCGTATCCGCAATTGCCTGACTGACCTCGGTGTTACCCGAAATCACGGCGGCGGGTGATTTAGGATTGATCATGCTGCCTTCCGGTACCACGAGATTGAGAGGTTTCAGGCACCCCTCGTTCATTGGAATGTCGCTTCCGACCAACGTGCGGAACACATACAAGACAACAGCGCGGCAGATTGCCAAGGGCGCGTTATAGTTGAGCTCGTTCTGTGATGATGTTCCAGTAAAGTCGATTATCGCCTGTCGATTCGGCTTATCGACAGTGATTGCCACCTTGATTTGATCGCCGCTATCGAGTGGATAGGTGAACGCGCAGTCGCGCAGCACATCAAGAACGCGCCTCACGCTTTCCTCTGCGTTGTCCTGAACATGGCTCATGTAGGCATGAACCGTATCGAGACCGAACTGTCGGGTGATTTTTGTCAGCTCGCCAGCACCTGTGGCGTTTGCGGCAATTTGGGCAGACAGATCAGCCATGTTCTGACCCACATTGCGACAGGGGTATTTGCCAGATGCAAGAAGCTCGCGTGTCGCAGAACCGCGCAATTGGCCTTGTTTCACTAAAAGGAAATTGTCGATCAAGACGCCTTCTTCTTCGATATGCCTGCTGTCAGGCGGGGCGGAGCCTGGTGTTTTGCCCCCGATATCGGCGTGATGACCACGGCTGGCGACCGTGTAGATGATCCGCTTGCCCGCATCGTCAAACACTGGCGTTATCACAGTCACATCGGGCAAATGTGTGCCGCCGTTGAACGGGTTGTTCATCATGAACACATCACCAGGGCGGATTTTACCTTTGTTTTGACTCAAGATTACCCGCACGCTTTCGGACATAGACCCAAGGTGGACCGGAACGTGCGGTGCGTTGGCGACCAGATCACCAGCCTCGTCAAAGATAGCACACGAGAAATCGTAGCGTTCTTTGATGTTTACCGAATAGGCGGTGTTGGCCAATGTGGCCCCCATCTGATCGGCAATCGACATGAACAGGTTGTTGAACACCTCAAGCATGACGGGATCGACCTTCGTGCCGACCGCCTCTTGTCGTGTCATCGCGGTCACGCGGCGCAGGATCAGGTTGCCGCCAGTCACACACTCAGCCTCCCAATCGGTTTCAAGAATATTGGTGCCCGTTGGTTCTGTTAGAATGGCTGGCCCTTGGGCAGTTTCGCCAAGCTGCATGGTCGTGCGGTCAATCACGGGAACATCGTGCCATGCACCTTGCGACCACATTGTCCCTGTTTTGGCAGGGGCCGCGGGCGCAGTCGTATCAGGCAAGTTGACCGTTTCGCCTGTGGTCCCAATCGCTTCGGCGGTCAGCACGTCGATCAGCAATGTCGCGCCTTCGGGAACAAAACCGAACCGTTGCATATGTGCTGCCTCAAATGACTTTGTCATCTCGGCCATCGGAGCAAACGGCACTTCAAGGGTTTGCTGCGCCCCATCTGGACGGATATGCGCCATCGTCACAGTTGTGATCTGATCCACGGGGATACCTTGACCAGCGACCTCATCCTCGGCCGCTTTTACCAACCCATCTAGAACGACCTGCGCCGCAGTGATATGGTCCAATCCCATCCCGAATTGGTGTTCACGCATGGCCCGAACATCAGCCAAACCCATGCCAAACGCGGATAGAACGCCAGCAAATGGGTGGATAAAGACACTTTCCATCCCCA
>JALZWD010000194.1 GCA_023300365.1 Flavimaricola sp.
TCACCTTACACCGCCGCTTACCCGCGCCGAAAGCTATGGCCCCTTGCGCGATCTCGAGGCCTTGGTCGACGAATATTATGATGCCGCCGGTATGGACCCACGTAGGCTCGACCATCTGCGCCGCGAAATCCTGACCCTCACCCAGGCCAGCGGCATCGACAAAGACGCCGGTATGCTGGGCGATGACGAAGACAGCGATCTTGGGCGTTTAGACCAATTCTTGTGCGACCTCAAAGAAGCGCAAATCCGGGACGGTTTGCATATCTTTGGGCAAAGCCCCGACGGCACCTTGGCACGCGATTTGGCAATTGCACTGGCGCGCGTCCCTCGTGGTGATGGTCTGGGGCAAAACGCGTCGCTCCTTCGCGCCTTGTCCGAAGATTTTGCGCTCGAATTTGACCCCCTCACCGCTGACCTCGCAGATCCATGGAGCGGCCCCAAACCTGAAGAACTCGCGGGGCTCTCGCCTGACGTCTGGCGTACAGCTGGGGATACCGTCGAACGCTTAGAACTTCTGTCTCAATCCTTGGTTGGCCTTAAGGACACGGCCTCACAGATCGCGGCACCAGGGCCTGCCAGTTTCGCAGTGTTGGATCACATCCACAGCCAAATCCTTCCGACAATTGCCGTTTGCGGCCCTGCCGAAGGGCGCTCGCTGCTTCAAGGGCTGGCCGGTCACGCGGTACCCGCGGGGCCATCGGGCGCACCCACACGAGGACGGCTCGATGTGCTGCCCACAGGTCGCAATTTCTATTCCGTAGACAGCCGCGCCGTCCCAACTCCCACCGCCTGGACGCTGGGCTGGGCAAGCGCCAACCTGTTGATCGAACGACATCTGCAAGACCAAGGTGATTGGCCACGATCCATGCTGGTTACCGCGTGGGGAACGGCCAATATGCGAACGGGCGGCGATGATATCGCCCAAGCCATGGCCTTGATGGGCGTAAAACCCAAGTGGGACGCGGCCAACAGGCGTGTGACCGGATTTGAAATCCTCCCCCAAGGCGTCTTAGGTCGCCCACGCGTTGATGTAACCTTGCGCATCTCGGGCTTTTTCCGTGACGCATTCCCACAACTCATCGCCCTCTTCGACAGTGCCGCACGCGCGGTGCAGGCCCTTGATGAACCACCCGACCAGAACCCGGCCGCCGAACGTGCACGCGCTGGCCAAGGGGACGCCCGCGTTTTTGGCTCCAAGCCCGGTGCTTATGGCGCGGGCCTCCAAGCGCTTATCGACGAGCGGATCTGGAACACCAAAGCAGATCTTGCAGAGGCCTATCTTGAATGGGGCGGATATGCATATGGCTCCGGCCAAGACGGCATGCGTGACAAAGAGGGCTTCAAACAACGTCTCGGTCAGGTTGAGGCCATTGTCCAAAACCAAGACAACCGCGAACACGATATTCTCGACAGCGACGATTATTACCAATTCGAAGGCGGCGCTGCCGCTGCCGTAAGCACCCTACAAGGCCAAGATCGGCCTATTTATCATAACGACCACTCACGCCCAGAACGCCCAATCATCCGCACGCTTGATGAAGAAATGGCCCGCGTTGTTCGCAGCCGCGTCGCCAATCCAAAATGGATTGAGGGCGTCAAACGCCATGGATACAAAGGCGCTTTTGAAATGGCGGCGACGGTCGATTATCTCTTTGCATTCGCCGCAACAACGAGCGCAGTCCGCAATCACCACTTCGATATGGTCGAAGAGGCCTACATCGCCGACGACGACACGCGCGACTTCATCGCCGAACACAACGCGCCAGCGCTGGCGGAAATAGCTGAACGCTTGGCCGAGGCAATTGATCGGGGGATTTGGGTGCCACGATCAAACTCTGCGCGGGCGCGGATAGATACCTATCGACAGGTTTCAAAAAGTTGAAAGGGGGGCGTTGAACCGCCCCCCCCGTTTTCCTGCCTACGGAACTGAAACTCTATTCTGCGCTGGTTGGCACCAGCAGCTGCATCCCCACCACCACATCAGCGGGTGAGGACAAAATCGCACTATTGGCCGCCATAAGCTTGGGATAATCCGACGCATTCCCAAAAATCTTGTGCGCAATACCCGCCAAACTATCCCCTGCCGCAACTGTATAAATTGCATTTGATGCTGCGCGCTCGGCGGGGGCCTCGCCCAACCGCATCTGCGCGCCCAAAACGACACTTGCCAAAAGCACAGGGGTATCGAACACACCGTCGGTGGTCATCAATGCCGCAAGAACAGTGATGTCTCCGTTGGCGGCGGCGGTGTTCACCATCGCGTCAATGCTCGCGTCATCAGTTCGCGCGGTTATCGCTTCTACAATGAGCTTCACCAGCGGCAGGCCCTCAACGTTCGCGGCCACTGCTGGGTTAACACGAGCGACAGAGGCATGATGCAACGTGGCTGCGTCCTGCGTCTCATCGGGAAACCCCAAGCCATTCAGGATCGCAGCAACCGTTTGATCCAACATCAACGATCCACGCTCGGGCACTTCTGGCGCCAAAAGGATGGTCGCGGTAGGCGCTGCACGGGCAACAGTGGCCACCGGGCCTACGATCTCGCCCGTCGCCAACCGCTCAAGGCCAGCATTCGGCGGCTTCATCAATGCCCAAGAACCAAGGACCGCAATCCCGACCGTTGCAACGATGCTTGCCTGCACTTTCATGCCGCCACACCCAATTCATCAGCCCTAAACAAAGGACAAAATAGCCACAACATCTGCTCGTTCCCCTGACAACCCCCACATTTTACTGGCGCATTAGCAATCGAGCCGTGTGGGTGGCGTGTATACATGCACCAATAAGACATGTCTGATTCGCAAGTCAACGACTTTGCGAATCATGATTCGTATTTATGAATTTTTCGCTAAAACAACAGCCCTAAATCACATCAAAGAGCACTTTTAGGACCCGGCAAGCATATCCCGAACCAAAGGAATTACTTTGGTTCCATAAAGCTCAATAGACCGCATCAAATCCTCATGCGGCAACGTTCCGTGCGAATATTTCATATCAAACCGCGCCAGACCAAGGGTCTGGATCGTTTGGACAATACGGCCCGCGACCGTCTCGGGCGTTCCCGCATAGATCGAGCCCCCACCGACCTCACGCGCATAGGTCTCTCGCTGCATCGGCGGCCAACCCCGCTCCGCGCCAATCCGGTCCATCACTTGCGCGTAATGCGGCCACAAAACGTCTTGGGCGCCTTCATCGCAATCCCAAACAAACCCATGCGAATGCACACCAAGGCCCCGAGGGTCTTTCCCGATTTGCTCATAGGCACGGCGATACAGATCAACGAAGGGCCGAAACCGCACCGGATTTCCGCCGATGATTGCCAGCATCATGGGCAAATCATACTTCACCGCCCGCACAACGCTATCGGGAGTGCCGCCAACGCCTATCCAAGTGGCAAGACCCGGTCCCGGCTGTGGCCAGACACCCTGATCCTCCAAAGCGGCGCGGGTGGTACCAGACCATGTCACCCGTTGATTTTGCAAAAGCCGCGCGTAGAGATCCAACTTTTCTTCAAAAAGAACGTTATAGTCCCCAAGCTCTAACCCAAACAAAGGAAAGCTCTCGGTAAAAGACCCGCGCCCAAGGATCGCCTCGGCACGACCGGACGAAACGGCATTAAGCGTCGAAAACCGTTGAAACACACGCACCGGATCATCAGACGATAGCACCGTGACAGCAGAGCCCAAACGAATTCGCGCCGTACGCCCCGCAATCGCGGCAAGCACAACTTCTGGCGCTGAGACGGCAAAGTCGGCGCGGTGATGCTCCCCCACGCCAAAAAAGTCGACCCCGACCTGTTCGGCAAGAACACCTTCGTCGACGATGTTGCTCAGAACTTGGGCGTCCGACAACAGCTCACCATCAGGCCCGCGCGTGATATCGCCAAAAGTACTTAGACCGAGTTGAACATCCATTTGAGCCGTCCCCCATTAAGCGGATCTCGCCCACTCAAGTGCCACACTTAGGAAAAGTCGCGCACGAGCCCCGCATCCAAATCCTCCAAGGCTCCCAACAAAAACACGCCCGAACAGGCGGCGTCAACGGGTTGCACTGTGGCTCGAAACGGCGTCGTAGGATCAATCGCTGATTGCTCCACCCAAGCGCCAAACAAGCAAAAATCCTGACTGAAATTGCCGGAATTAAAACCAAAGCCACTACGACCACAATCGGTGACATTGCCGTTGGCATTCCAGCCTTGCGACGCATCGGTCCCAAAACTACCACCCGTCGGAAACCGCAAGGTTTGTGGGTCAAACCGCAAATGCCACGTCGTACTCCCCGAAGCCTCGTTCATGCTCCATGTGCCAATGGGGATCATTCGATTGTACCCAACGATCTCAAAGCGTGTGACATCCTCTTCGGTAATAATATCTTGGGCTAATTTCTCATCCGGAAACCCAATGACCCCCGTCATCGAATATCCCGCAGCACCAAGCCAGCAAAAATTGAACTCAGCGGCATCAATCGGGGCTGCAACAACCGCGGCAACCAAAGTAGACAGAGAAAACAGCTTCATCACCCGCGGCCTCCAGCGCTCGTTCCCAAGCGCCCCAAGATCAGCGGCCCTGCACAGGTTGGGTTCGGTGCCTCACCTTGTGTTACAATGGGCGTATCCCAATCGATGGTCGATGTTGCGATATAGGTACCATCGATACACACGTCCTGCCCACCATTCCCCGCGTTAAATCCAAACCCGAGACTTCCGCAATCATTAACAAAACCATTCGCATTCCACATCTGGTACAAACCCGAGCCACCCTTTAACGGAAACGTTCCACTGCGCTGATCGTATCTGAGCAACCAACTCGTGTCATCATTTAGCCGTGTTAGGTCCCACGAGCCGACATAGTCCCCTTCAAAATAACCGATTATTTCGAATTGAGTAACATCGGTCTCCCTTATGATGGGCTGACCGGCCAATGCGTCGGGATATGAAAACTGCCCCGTCATCGAATATCCGCCGCCACCCTGCCAACAAAAGAAATGTGTGATCGCTTGGGCCGGTGATGCGGCGGCCAATGCTGCCACCAAACATGTGGCCTTTGCTCGATCAACCATCATCCTATTCTCCATTCACCCGCAAGATATCTCCCGCCAAATACAACGAGCCACAAATTAGGATACGCGCAGCAGGACACACGCCAACGATCCGCTTTATCGCATCCTCAACCGAAGCCTCGGTTGCGGAGGCAATACCCGCCTCTTGGGCAAGTTCCGCTGTCTTTTCGGCAGGGATCGTATTTGCCTCGCCCGGGATAGACACTGCAAATAGCTTTTCCGCATGCGCGGCAAGCGGGGCCAGAAAACCACCGATGTCTTTGGTATTTAACATGCCGCAGATCAAATAGGTGGGTCGCGCAGGCAGGCCTCCAAGCGTGGCGGCAATGGCGAGACCCGCCGCGGGATTATGCCCCCCATCCAACCAAAGCTCCGCAGAGCCCGCCAGATCGACAAGCACCCCTTTGCGCAAACGTTGCATCCGAGCAGGCCACGCCACATCAGTGACAGCCGCCTCACAGGCCTCGGCGTCGCACCCAAAATGTCTCAAGACCGCCAAGGCCGCCCCTGCATTCATCACCTGATGGGGTCCCGGCAAGGCTGGCATCGGCAAATCCAACAGACCTACCTCATCTTGATAAATCATGCGCCCATGCTCGGTGCTGATATGCCAGTGCTGACCATACGCAAGAAGCGGCGCCCCAAGCCGGACAGCGCGCGCCTCGATCACATCCATGGCCGCCTCTTTTTGCGGCCCAACCACACAAGGCACACCGCGTTTCAGTATCCCTGCCTTCTCACCCGCAATCTCGACCAATGTTTCGCCAAGAAATTGCTGGTGATCCAAGTCAATCGGCGTAATCACCGTCATGGCGGGCGTTGCCACAACATTGGTTGCATCAAGCCGTCCGCCAAGCCCGGTCTCAAGCAAGGTCCACTCTGCAGGTGTCTCGGCCATAGCAACCAACCCTGCCACGGTCGTAATCTCAAAATAGGTGATCGCCTCAGGTCCATTGGTCTCGTAACACCGATCCAAAACGGCACTCAAAGCTTGTTCAGAGATTAACTCCCCAGCAAGCCGGATTCGCTCATGAAAACGTGCTAGATGCGGCGATGTATAGGCATGAACGCGGTCGCCCCGGGCCTCAAACCCCGCACGGATCAT
>JALZWD010000195.1 GCA_023300365.1 Flavimaricola sp.
GTGTCTCCGGGCAAGTGCCAGCATCGGTGCAATCGTAAGGTCCGCCTCTTGTTGGCTCTCAATTCCCGGCGGGCCTTGCTCAAGGGTCAGGCATTTGATCGGCACGCCAAAGGCGCGCAGCGGCTCGATGGCGGCGTCAATGCCTGCGGTCACGCTGACCGATGAATTGGGGTTTATCACAATCAGGGATTGGGTCATGCGCCGGGCCTTGTTGGGGTTTGCATCTCGATTTGGTAGCCCTCTGGATCGCGAAACACAAAGGCGCGAATGCCCAGCGCGTCGTTTTCAAACATCTCCGACAGGGCCTCGACGTTTGCCTCGGCGCACCATGCATACCATGCATCAACATCCCCGACGCGGATACAAAGCTGCACTGGTTTGGTCTCGGCCCATTTGTTCATGCCGCGTGCTTCGTCAACAAGGCCCACATGCGCGCCCTCGGCGATGCGGTAAATCTTGGACCAGCCTTGGTCGATGGCAAGTGTAAGGCCAAGGACGTCTTCGTAAAACCGACACGCGGCAGGCACGTCGCGGTAGTAGAGGAATGTGATGGCCAGCGTGTTGGGGGCGTCGGGTCTGGGCATTATGCGCCGCCCTCCATAAAGGCCAAATCGCGGTGCTGTCCCGCGCCGCCCACCCCAATCGCGTCGCGTTTGATCCAACGTCCCTGCCCCGCCTTGGCGCGGCAATCGCCGTTTTGCACGATCACTTCACCGCGCAAGATCACCACCTGCGGCCAGCCTATGACGTCGTGGCCCTCCCACGGATTATAGCCTGTGTTGTCGTGCAGATCATCGGCCCCATAGGTGTGGCGCGCATGCCGATCCCAGACCACAAGATCGGCGTCATAACCCACCTCAATCCGCCCCTTGCCCGTCAATCCATATATGCGCGCGGGCGTGTCGCAACAGGCCTGCACCATTTGCTCAACCGACATGCCATGTTGGGTAAACCCATCAAACATCAGCGGCATACGCACCTCAAGGCCCGGCATACCATTGGCGATATCGGGAAAATCAGGGGTGGGTCCGGCCAAGAGTTTGCCCGTGTTATCATACCGATATGGCGCATGATCCGACGAGACGACCTGTAGGTCCTCCGCCCCCAAACCGTTCCACAATGCGCGGGCATCGGCGCGGTCTCTTTGCGGCGGCGAGCACATCCACTTTGCCCCCTCGACGCCGTCCTTGTCCAAAACCTCGGCAGTCGACAGCAAATAATGCGGACAGGTTTCGGCCCAAATCGGCACACCGCGGTGGCGCGCGCGCCTCACGGCCTCCAATGCCTCGGCGCAGGAGATGTGGAACAACATCACCGGCGTGTCCATGAATTCGGCAAAACGACACATCCGCTCGACGGCCTCCACTTCCGCAAGGCGCGGATGCGACAGCGCATGGTGTTTGGGCGCGGTCATACCACGCGCCAACAGCGCCTTTTTGGCCAAACCCAACATCGCGTCGTTTTCGGCATGCACACAGACCAACGCCCCCGCCTCGCGGGCCACGGCCATCACCCGCAGGATTGTCGCGTCATCGACGCCGATATTATAGGTGGTGAACAGCTTAATCGAACGGTGGCCTTGCGCGATCAATGCGGCCAAATCATCGTCCAAATCATCGACACTCGCGTCAGCCACGATGATATGAAACGCATGATCGACCAACGCGCCACGCTTGGCCCGCGCGGCATAATCATCCACCGCCACACGCAGGCTTTGCCCCTGCGCTTGGGCGGCAAACGACACCACTGTGGTCGTGCCCCCCATCGCGGCCGAACGTGTCGCGGTCTCGAATGTATCGGCGTTCATCAGACCCATGCCGGACATTTGCTCAATATGGCAATGCACATCCACCCCGCCGGGCAACAGCAGCTTGCCCGTGGCATCCACCTCGTGATCACAGCAAAGATCGGGTGCGATGGCCGCAATAACGCCGTCGCGCACACCAACATCGGCGCGGATACGGCCCTGCGGCGTGATCACCTCGGCGCCGCGGATGCTCAGATCAAATGGCTCACTCATTGGGCAAGCATGGCGCGGAATTTTGGCCACCGCCAGCCCTTTTGCCATGACACACCATACAGGGTGCTTTTGGCGCCCTAGCCCAGCTTGCCCGCCAACCCATCTTCAATCAGCGCAACCGAGCCATCGATACCGTAACGCGCGATAAATCCACCAAACCGCGGCCCTTGCGAGGCGCCAAGGAACACCTCGTAAAGCGCCTTGAACCACGCGCCCAGTTTCTCATAGCCGTGGTCTTTGCCCACCGAGAACACCATGGTTTGCAACGCGTCGGGATCAGCGGGGGCATCCCATGCCTTCAGGCGGCCCAGCAAATCCTCCATCGCCGCGCGTTCGGCATCCTCTGGCGCGCGGTAGGTTTTGTGGGGCTTCACAAAGTCGTGGTAGTAGCGCACCGCAAAGCCCGCCGCCGCATCCAAACTGGGGTTGGTTTGGGGCGAGGCGTCGGGCGCATACCGCCGCATAAAGCCCCATAGCGTGTCTTTGTCTTCGGCGCCGGACACGCTCGCCAGATTAAGCAGCATGGCAAATGGCACAACCATATCGCTGGTTGGCACATCCGCGCCATGGATATGGAACACCGGATTGTTCAATCGCTGTGCGGTGTCTTGGGTGGCATAGGCGCGCAGCTGTTGGTGATATTCGTCCACCATCTTGGGGATGATATCAAAATGCATCCGCTTGGCGGTTTTGGGCTTGAGGTACATGAAATACGACAGGCTTTCGGTGCTGGCATACGTCAGCCATTCATCCATCGTCAGGCCATTGCCAGAGGTCTTGGAAATCTTGTGCCCCTCGCTATCTAGGAACAATTCATAGACCAGATGCCCCGGCTTTTTGCCGCCCAGAATTTCACAAATGCGATCATAGACCGGGGTATTGGCCGCGTGATCCTTGCCGTAAATTTCATAATCCACACCAAGTGCGGCCCAGCGCGCGCCAAAGTCGGGCTTCCACTGAAGCTTAACGTTGCCGCCCGTCACCGGCAGGGTCCACTCGCGCCCGTCCTCGTCATCAAAGGTGATCGTGCCCTCTTTGCCGTCCACCGATTTCATCGGCACATACA
>JALZWD010000196.1 GCA_023300365.1 Flavimaricola sp.
ATCGCAAGGGCTTGCGCCTGATCGCCATCCGCGATCTTGCCCTTGCCAATCACCCGCTCCCAAAACGCGGTTTCCTCTGCGTCGGCTGCGGCCACCGCGCGGATTATCGGCAAGGTCATCTTGCCTTCGCGCAAATCATCTCCGGTATTCTTGCCAATCGCAGCACCGCCCTGCCAATCAAGCAGGTCATCGACAATCTGAAACGCAATCCCCAACGCATCACCATAGTCATAAAGCGCCGCCACCTGGCGGTCTTGGGCCTGCGCGATCACACCGCCCACTTCCATCGCCGCCGAAAACAGCGCCGCAGTCTTGCCGCGCACGACCTTTAGGTAAATCTCTTCGGTGGTCTCAAGGTTGCGCGCCGCCGTCAGCTGCAGCACCTCGCCCTCGGCAATCGTTGCCGCCGCATTGGCCAAAATATCCAAAACCCGCAGGCTGCCGGTCTCAACCATCAACTGAAACGACCGGGCGAAAAGGTAATCGCCAACCAAAACGCTGCTGGTGTTGTCCCAAAGCAGGTTCGCCGTTGGGCGCCCCCGCCGCTGGTCGCTCTCGTCGACCACGTCATCATGCAACAGTGTCGCCGTGTGAATAAATTCCACGGTCGCCGCCAAATGCACGTGATATGGCCCGCTGTATCCACACATCCGCGCCGCCGCCAGCGTCAGCATCGGCCGCACACGTTTGCCGCCCGCCTCGACCAAATGCGCGGTCACCTGCGGAATACGCGGCGCATGCTCGCTTGCCATCCGCTCGCGGATCATCACATTGACGGCCTGCATGTCCTCGGACAAAGCGGCGGCAAGCCGATCATGTGGTTTAAAACTGGCGGCTGTGGTCATCTTGATCTTGGCCCCATCCTCGACAAAGCGGGCGTCACCGCTTAGCTGCTAGATATGATTGAATTGCTGCGCACAAACGATCCAACAATTATCGCCTTTGCCAACGCCCTTCTTGATGGCGAGGGTATAGAGGTGTTTGAATTGGACGTAAATATGAGCATCCTTGATGGCTCCATAGGCATATTGCCGCGTCGCCTTATGGTGCGCGACGGCGACTATGACCAAGCCCTCAGGGTGATGACGGATAATGACATCGACCTTGGATACTAAGACCACAGACGACGCCTTCCTTGGGGGGCGTTTGTCCTTGCTGCAACCGCGCGTTGGCTACCGCGCTGGCGTTGATCCGGTATTGCTGGCCGCCGCTGTGCCCGCGAAATCGGGGCAAAGCCTGCTTGATCTGGGCTGCGGTGTGGGCACGGCAATGTTGTGCCTGCATGCCCGCGTGGCGGGGCTGTCGCTGACCGGGGTTGAGGTCCAAAGCCGCTATGCCGATCTCGCCCGCGAAAACGCCGCCCGCAACGACGCTGTGGCCACGGTCTATACAAATGATCTTGCCGATCTGCCTGCTGGCCTGCGCGCACAACAATTTGATCACGTCATCGCCAACCCACCCTATTTTGGCCGCGCCGCGGGCACTGCCTCGCGTGATCCCGGGCGCGACACGGCCTTTGCCGGTGACACCACGCTGGCCACATGGATCACCACCGCCGCCAAACGCTGCGCGCCCAAGGGCACCGTGACCATCATCCAAAAGACCAGCCGCCTCCCCGAGCTGCTCGCCGCGATGCCCGCCACACTTGGCTCGCGGGTTGTGCTGCCGCTTGCGGGCCGCGCGGGCCGCGACGCCGACCGCGTGATCGTCCAAGCCCGCCAAAACGGCCGCGCCGCGTTTCGGCTTTTGGCGCCTTTGGTCCTGCATCAGGGCGGCGATCATGGCGCCGACACGCCCGACTACACATCAATTTTATCAGCGATTCTGATGAATGCGGCCCCATTACCGCTTACATCTTAATCAGATCGTAAGAATTGCGCAGGAACCTGAAACAGTTGACCGAATTGCTGCGGCGCAGCGTGACAGCCATCGCAATTTGTGATTCGATCTAAGAACTGAAGATCAAAACAGGAGGAGGACCCTAATGAACCTAACGTCCCACTTGAACGAGCTCAGAAAAAAACACCAACACCTCTCAGAAGCGGTAGAACAAGCCCAACGAAGTCCCGCGACAGACGATCTTGAGATCGTCCACCTCAAGAAACGAAAACTCCACATCAAAGAAGAGATCACACGCCTCTCGGCCTAGTAGATCTGTGGCGGTGTCGGCCCTCGCTTTGTGCGGGCACCGCCTAGCTGATTTCGACCATCCTGCGCCCATCCTCAAACGCGCGGCTCGCCTCGATTTCCTTCAAAACCCACGCCTCAAACGCCGCCACATGTGGCCGCTTTTCTGACCCAAGCGGGCAGATAAACCGAAACTGTGCGGGTGTGACCAACGCCACCGGAAACGGCGCCAGCAAACGCCCCTGTTCCAACGCACGTGTGGCCAATGACACCCGGCCCAAAACCACGCCCAACCCCGACATCGCCGCATCCAATGCATGATCCCCTTGCGAAAACCGCACGCCGTGGCTGACGTCCATCGCCACGCCCGCCTCACGCGCCCATGCGGCCCAATTGGTTTTGGTGTTCAAAAATGCCGTTGAATCGTCGTGCACAAGGGGCGCATGCACCAAATCAGCGGGCGTCTTGAACCGCGCCGCCACCTCGGGCGTCATCATCGGGGTCAGCCAATCGCGCATCAGGGGCCGCGAATACACACCCGTCTCCTCGCCCATCCCAAAACGGATCGCCACATCCACGTCATCGCGCTCAATATCAACAATCTTTAGGCCCGCGGCAAAGCGCAACTCGATCTCCGGGTGGGCCTGCGCAAAGTCAAACATGCGCGGCGCGAGCCATTTGGATGTGAACGCAGGCCCCGCCGTTACAGTTAAATTTTTGTTATCATTGAGCCGCTGCGCCGTGCGCCACGCTTGCGTCAACGCCACAAACCCCTCGGCAACGCCGGGCATCAAGACACGCCCCGCCTCAGTCAACTCCACAGCACGGTTTAAACGCCGGAACACAGGTTGCCCCAGATGCTCTTCTAGTGATTTGATTTGAAACGATAATGCGGCAGGAGTGACGTTCAACTCATCC
This sequence comes from Flavimaricola sp., assembly GCA_023300365.1. Lineage (GTDB taxonomy): Bacteria > Pseudomonadota > Alphaproteobacteria > Rhodobacterales > Rhodobacteraceae > JALZWD01. The sequence goes on from JALZWD010000196.1 coordinate 3,046, forward strand.
GCTGCGAGGGCAAAAGACATATGCCGCGCAGCAGCATCAAAGGCGCGCAGGGCGGTAAGAGGGGGCAATCGGTCCGTCATACCTCACACAAGTAATACTTAACTGAACACATGGAAAGTCTCGTTTGTCGCCAAGGCCTGAAATGCGCATATTAAAGTCATCAAGACATCCCGACCCCCAAGAGGAGACACACAATGTTCGAAGCCACATCAGACAAGCGCACACGTGACGCGATCCGCAATGCACATGCCCAACGCGGGGCCATGCTGCGCAGCTTTTTTCGCCGCAAGTAACGCTCCGGGTAACGCTCCGGCAGGCTCAGGGGATCACCCCCGTCCAGCCGAACGTAAAAGGGCCGCCCCAACATCAGGGCGGCCCTTTTTTAGTCCAAAACGCGGACCCTAGGCCAAATACTGACCACCATTGGCCGACAATGTCGCACCAGTCACAAAACCCGCATCATCCGACGTCAGGAACGACACCGCCCGCGCAATTTCCTCAGGCTCGCCCAAACGGCCCACAGGAATCTGCGGCAAGATCACGTCATTCATCACCTTTTCAGGGATCGTGCTCATCATCTCGGTATTGATATAACCGGGTGCCACAACATTTACCGTAATGCCCGCACGCGCGCCCTCTTGGGCCAACGCCTTGGTAAACCCGATATCGCCCGCCTTGGTCGCGGCATAGTTGGCTTGGGCAAACTGCCCCTTTTGGCCATTGATCGAGCTGATCGTGACGATCCGGCCAAACTTGCGCGTCCGCATGCCACCCCAAACGTTGTGCGTCATGTTGAACACACCGTTCAGGTTGGTATCGATGCATTCGTGCCATTGCTGCGGCGTCATCTTATGAAACGGCGCATCCCGCGTGATACCCGCGTTGTTTACCAAAACATCCACGTCACCCAGATCGCTGGCAACCTGCGCGATACCGGCCTGACAGGCATCGTAATCGGCAACGTTCCATTTATAGGTTTTGATCCCCGTTTCGGCGGTAAACGCGGCAGCGGCCTCATCATTGCCAGCATAGGTGGCGGCAACGGTCATACCATTGGCTTTCAGGGCTTTGGAAATGGCGGCACCGATCCCACGGGATCCTCCGGTGACGATAGCAACACGTGACATAGCTCTCTCCTTCTGAAGAATTCAGTTAGTAATTTATTATCAATTTCAGATTTCTTGCGCAACATTATTGCGCCACAAATGCAAAGGTGACGCGAGGCCACCTTCGCAATTCTTAAGGTCAGGGACGCTCAACACAAAGTGCGACACCCATACCACCACCAATACACAAAGTGGCGAGGCCCTTCTTGGCATCGCGGCGCTTCATCTCAAACAACAAGGTGTTCAACACACGACACCCCGAGGCACCGATGGGGTGACCAATGGCAATCGCGCCACCGTTCACATTCACAATCGACGGGTCCCAACCCATATCTTTATTCACCGCACAGGCCTGTGCCGCAAAGGCCTCGTTGGCCTCAACCAGATCCAGATCATCAATCGACCAACCCGCCTTATCAAGCGCCTTGCGCGAGGCATAGATTGGGCCCACGCCCATAATTGATGGGTCCAAACCGGCGGTGGCATAGGATGCAATCCGCGCCAGCGGCTCAATCCCACGCTTCTCGGCATCATCGGCACTCATCAACAATGTCGCCGCCGCACCATCATTCAAGCCCGACGCATTCGCCGCTGTCACTGTGCCCTCTTTGGTAAACGCGGGCCGCATTTTGGCCATCGCCTCAATGTTGGCGCCGTGGCGGATGTATTCATCACTATCCACAGTGATATCACCCTTGCGGTTCTTCACCACAAATGCCGCGATCTCATCGGCAAACTTGCCGGCCTTTTGCGCGGCCTCGGCCTTGTTCTGGCTGGCCACGGCAAACGCATCTTGATCATCGCGGCTGATCTGCCACTTCTCGGCAACGTTCTCGGCGGTTTGACCCATGTGGTAGTTGTTGAACGCGTCCCAAAGCCCGTCTTTGATCATCGTATCAATAAGCTTCATATCGCCCATCTTTTGCCCGGCACGAACCGCTTGGGCATGTGTCGACAGCGTCATGTTCTCTTGGCCACCGGCCGCCACAACCGAAGCATCGCCCAACATGATATGCTGTGCGCCAAGGGCCACGGCACGAAGGCCAGAACCACACACCTGATTGATCCCCCATGCGGCGCTCTCTTGCGGCAACCCGGCATTGATATGCGCCTGACGCGCCGGGTTTTGCCCCTGCGCGGCGGTCAAAACCTGTCCCATAATCGTCTCAGAAACTTCGGAAGGGTCAATACCCGCACGGGCGACGACCTCTTTCAAAACATGAGCGCCCAAATCATGGGCTGCGGTCCCGGCAAAGGCTCCGCCAAAGCTGCCTACGGCGGTCCGTGCGGCGGATGCGATTACGACATTGGTCATTGAATAAGGCTCCCTTTCTGAAATCCTGAAGATCGGGAACGCTGGGTCAATTGCCGCCGCGCCCCCCGGCTGCTGCAGCCCGTCTTAGGCGGCGAAACGGCTCAGAGCAACGCCTAAGAACTGGGCGCATATCAGGATTGCCCCTAGGTCAAAGCATGGCGTTGGGGCGCCCAAAATAATATCCCTGCATGCAATCAATCCCAAGCTGGGCGACAATCGCGGCCTCTTCGGCGGTCTCGACCCCTTCCGAAACGGTAAACATCTCAAACTGATGCGCCACCGTATTAAGCGCCTCGGCCAAGACCTGATTGTCAGGATTGGTGTCGATGTTGCGGATGTATTGTTTGTCTATCTTGGCCAAATCAAACATAAAATCCTTGAGCAGGGCAAAGGCCACATGCCCCGACCCAAAATGATCAAGCGAGAACGTCACCCCATATGGCTGCAGCTCTTCCATAAACCGAATGACGATCTCGGGCAAAAGCATCGCGCTGTCTTCACTGATCTCAAGGATCAACCGATGGCCCAGCCCTTCGGTTGCACGCAACGCCCCAAACAAGACCGTCCGCCACTTCCAATCCGCCAAAGATCGTGCCGACATATTGATCGCCAACCTCAGATTCGGCGTATCACGCAGCTTCTCCAACCCCATTTGCATACTGCAACAATCGATTTCGCGGCCCAATTCCGAATCTGCCACTGCCGGAAAAAATAGACGTGCCGGCAACAATCGCCCGGCATCATCCAACAATCTGATCCAGGTTTCGTAAAACGACACTTGGCCGGGGTTATGGGCCAAAACAATCGGTTGAAACGCCAATTGCGCCCGCCCCTTGGCCAAGGCATCCCGCACCATGCCATCAACATCCTGCTCTTGGGCCTGCAACATCGCATCAAACGGGCTTTGCGGGCCGCTCGGCACAGTATCCTCAGAATTTTGATCTAATCCACGCATATCCGACACCCATCATTCCTAGGGCTCCGTCATCGGCCAAAGCGGATAAACTTGCGTAAAGGATCGCAATTTGAAATGAATTAAGCGTTCATTTCGGACAGAGGCAAAAACGATGGAACGTTGCGGCTGGGCCGGATCCGAACCGATTTACGTCAGCTACCACGACACCGACTGGGGCGTCCCCGAACACGACAGCCGCGCCCTTTGGGAAAAACTGATCCTTGATGGATTTCAAGCCGGACTGTCTTGGATCACGATCTTGAAAAAGCGTGACAACTTCCGCACAGCCTTCGAGGGCTTTGACCCCCACGTCATCGCCACATGGGGCGACGCCGAGGTTGGGCGCCTTGTCCAAGACGCAGGCATCATCCGCCACCGCGGCAAAATCGAGGCCACGATTTCAAATGCCCAAGCCTATGTGACCCTCACCCAAGATCAAACTTTCGCTGACTTCTGCTGGGGCTATGTCGGCGGCACCCCGTTGCAAAATCGCTGGACCAGCTTGGCCGAGGTGCCCGCCGAAACTGACCTCTCAAAACAAGTGTCACGTGATCTGAAAAAGGCGGGCTTCAAATTCTGCGGCCCTACAATCGTCTATGCATGGATGCAGGCTTGCGGCTTAATCAACGATCATTTGATCACATGCCCACGCCACGCCGATTGCGCCAAATTGGCCTAAGACGTCCAACGCCCCAACGCCGCCTCATCCGCGTCACGCGCGGCCACCCATTCGGCCCCATGCGACGTGATCTCTTTTTTCCAAAATGGTGCGCGTGATTTCAGATAATCCATCAAAAATTCCGCCGCCGCAAAGGCATCGCCCCGGTGCCGCGCCGCCGTGGCCACCATCATAATCGGCGCCCCCACGGCCAAATCCCCATAACGGTGGATCACCAGCGCATCCGCCAAATGCCACCGCGCCACAGCCTCGCCCGCAATCGCGGCCAACGCCTTCTCGGTCATGCCCGGATAATGCTCGACCTGCATATGCCGCAAACCGCCCTCGCGGTCGCGCACAATGCCACTAAAGCTGACCACGGCCCCCGCCCCATCCACACGGGTGGTAAACGCATTCAACTCCGCGCCCGCATCAAACGCGGCCTCTTGCACACGAACCTGCATCACCCCCCCGTCATTGGCGGAAAAAACGCCACCTCACGCACGCCGGCTAAGGGGGCGTCAAACGTCGCCAATTCTTGATCAAGCGCCACACGCAGAGCCGACACATCCTCAAACGCCACCGCATAGCGTTCCTCGCGAGCCCGCAATTCATCCACCAAATCCGCCACCGTCACAGCACGCGTCTCAACCACCTCGCGCGGCAGGCCGATCCGCTCACGCACCCAAGCAAAATAAATCACATCCATCACTTGGCCCCCTTTAGGTATGGCCGCGACTTGGCGAAATAATCCCACCCCGTCACCAGCGTCAGCACCGTCGCCATCCACAGCAACACAATCCCGATATACCAGCTCCAGATCATCCCATTATATTTCCAGATAAGGCCAAGCTCATCAGGCAACTCGCCCGCAAACACTTGATCCACAATCTGCGCATCCATGCCAAACGACTGCATCCCCAGATAATGCTCAAACGCACCGGTCGAAAACAACACCGCAAGCGCCACCATCTGCAACGTGGTCTTCCACTTGGCCAGGTTCGTCACCTTCAACAAACCCGCCGTATCCCCAAGGTACTCGCGCAAACCGCTGACAAACACTTCGCGAAACAAAATGAGCGTCGCAGGCAACAATATCCAAGGGTTCATGCCGTTAAATCCGGTGATCACCAAAAGTGCGATAATCACCATCGCCTTATCGGCAATCGGGTCCAGCATCGCGCCGATCTTGCTCTCTTGCTTCCATGCCCGCGCCAGATAACCATCCACAAAATCGGTGATCGCGGCGACAACAAACAACCCCAATGCAAACCAATCCGCATAGGGCCGGGTGAAAAACAAAAACATAATCGCCAACCCCGGCGCAGCAATCAGGCGCATCACGGTTAGGATATTGGGCAAATTCCAGATCATATGGCCTACATAAGCCCTCCCCGCCCCAAGAACCATACGGGAATCAAAAATCGCCACCCCAAGCTTCTTTTGGCCCACCACTCCCGCCGGAGGCATCCCACACGCGCAACCACCCTCACCCCAACCGCGATTGGCTCACACCGGCCACAAACGCCAAGAATACTGCACGCGCATCGCGCGTTCCTTTGGCTCACCCCTTCTCATGAAAATAATCATACACCGTCTGCGCCATATTCGCCGAGATCCCCTCAACCGCTTTCAAATCCGCGAGGTTCGCGCGCCCCACCGCCTTGGCTGATCCAAAATGCGCCAAAAGCGCCCGCTTGCGTGCGGCCCCAACACCCGGCACATCATCAAGCGGCGTCGCCCCCACGGCCTTGGCGCGTTTGGCGCGGTGCGTGCCGATGGCAAAGCGGTGCACCTCATCCCGCATGCGCTGGATGAAATACAAAACCGGATCGTTGTGCCGCAAGGCCATGGGCCGCTGCCCCGTGCGGTAAAACACTTCCTTACCGGCATCCCGGTCCTCGCCCTTGGCCACGCCCACCATCGGCACGTCGCCGACGCCAAGTTCGGTCATGATCTCGCGCACCGCACTCACCTGCCCCGCGCCACCGTCGATCAACAACAGGTCCGGCCATGTCCCGCCCACACGCTCAGGGTCTTCCTTCAACAAACGTTGAAACCGCCGCGTCAAAACCTCTTTCATCATGCCAAAATCATCGCCCGGCGTGATCGTCTCATCTTTGATGTTAAACTTGCGGTATTGGTTCTTCTCAAACCCTTCGGGCCCCGCCACGATCATCCCGCCCACAGCATTGGTGCCGGAAATATGGCTGTTATCATAGACCTCAATCCGCTGCGGCACCGTCTCCAGCTCAAACGCCTCGGCCACACCGCGCAGCAGCTTCGCCTGCGTCGCCGTCTCGCTCATTTTCCGCGCAAGGCTCTCGCGCGCGTTGCGCATCGCCCCCGACACCAGCTCAGCCTTCTCGCCCCGCTGCGGCACGATGATCTCAACCTTGCGCTCGGCCTTTTCGGCCAAGGCCTGCGCCATCAATTCGGGATCATCCAAACCATGCGACAGCAACACCATCTTGGGCGGTTCGCGGTTGGAATAAAACTGCCCGACAAAGGCCTCCATCACGACAAAACCACGCAGATTGGCGATGA
>JALZWD010000197.1 GCA_023300365.1 Flavimaricola sp.
TATGGGTTTTACTTGGCAAACGGCTCCTGCTTTATCGGATTGGTCGATTTTCTGACGACAAGCGAGGGTTCGCAATGCCGGCCAAGCGGTTGCAAGTCTTGTGTTGTGATCGCCGAAGAGAGCACCCTGCCCGCTTGGCGACCGATGTTTTTGGCAGGGATGCGGACAGTTGTAAGGGCGGGTTCAATTTCAGATGCGCCTTTGAAATCTCCGATACCGGTGACGGATATATCGCCCGGTACGTTCAAACCCGAGGCTGCGACGCCGTAGAGGGCACCCGTCGCAAGGATATCATTTCCGCAAATGATGGCCGTGGGTCGTCTATGCTGTTTTAGCAGGGCAATCGTGTCGTTCTTGGACGCAGAAATGCTGTAGACGGTTGTCAGTTGCCATTCATCAGGCACGTTTACGCCCGCGCCTGCCAGCGTGTCCAAGACGGCGGTTTTGCGGGCCGTTGCACGATCGTTTCCGGATGTGGGCGGAAACATACACGCAATGTCGCGATGCCCAAGCGACAGCAAATGTTCCGCAATCATCTGTCCAGTCAGGGCGTTGTCTGATCCAACGCAGGGATAGCGGGATGCATCCGCGTAGTTCCACATCAAAATCGAGGGGATGCCTTGGCTGTCGATCAATTGAAACACGGCCTCGTCATGGTCAAGTCCGGTGAGGGCAATGCCGTCAACCCGGTGTTCGAGAAGCTTGCGCAAGATCGCATACTCGCGCTGTTGGTCGTATCCATGTGAGGCGAGCAGAATGGTAAAGCCCTGTTCGGCCACGGTATCGGAAAATGCTTGGACGACTTCTGCAAAAATCGCGTGGTCCAACGTGGGGATGAGGACCCCGATGGTGCCGCTGCGGATGCCGTGGATGGTTTGGGCCGCGCGGTTGCGGATATATCCCTGTTTGCGGACGACAGATTCGATCTTTCGACGGGTCGATACCCGCAGCAATTCGGGGTGGTTGAAATAGCGCGACACCGTAGATGCGGATACTTTTGCAGCCTTGGCCACACTGAAGATATCCGACTTTTTTACCTTTTTATCAGCCACCTAAGCCCCGGAACACAGCAATTTATGAAAACATTTGCAAAACTATTTTCATTAGTTAGCGTCGTAGGTCAACAAGTTTGGTGGAGAGGCCGGGGCGTTTGGAATTTTTGTTCTACATGGGCGATGTCTTTACCCCGTTGAATTTCGGGCTGCTTTTGTTGGGAACGATTGGCGGGCTGATCCTTGGGGCGACGCCGGGGCTGTCGCCGACGATGACAGTGGCGCTGTTGATACCTTTTACATTCAAGCTTGAACCTCAGCAGGGCCTGATTTTGCTGGGTGCTGCGTATACTTCAACCGTTGCAGGCGGGGCGGTGAGTGCGATTTTGCTCAAGATCCCCGGGGCGCCGGCAAACATTGCAACCACCCTTGATGGTCACACGATGGCGCAAAAGGGCGACGGCGCGAAGGCGTTGCAGGTGTCTTTTATCGCATCGGCGATTGGCGGGCTTTTTGGTGTGTTGTTGTTGATCTTTCTGACGCCTGTGTTGGCCAAATGGGCGTTGGCCTTTGGCCCGTCTGAGCTGTTTTGGTTGGCGATCCTTGGCGTCACGGTGATTGGGACGCTTGATTCAAGTTCTGTCGTTAAGGGGCTGTTGTCGGGCTGCATCGGCTTGTGGCTCGCGACCATCGGCTTTGACGATATTATGGGCGCGCAGCGGTTTATTTTTCATTCATCGCTGAGTGGCGGCATCAACGTGATCCCGGCCCTGATTGGATTGTTTGCCATCCCGCAGGTGATTGGCATGCTTGCCAAAGGGCGCAAGGGCAATGATGCCGAAATCATCACGGTCAAGCGGCATCCGATTGGCGCGGCATTCCGCGAGGTTTTTTCCCGCAAGAGGGCGTTGTCTATTGGTACGGCGGTTGGGTCCATCATTGGCCTGATCCCCGGCGTTGGGGGCCAAATTGCGGGTCTTGTGGCCTATGATCAATCCAAAAAGATGAGCCCGGATAGCGCCAAGTTTGGCACCGGCCATCCCGAAGGGGTGATTGCGGCAGAAAGCGCGAATAATGCGATGGTTGGGCCGTCGCTTGTGCCGCTTTTGACGCTTTCAATTCCGGGTTCACCAACTGCGGCGGTTCTTTTGGGGGGGCTGCTTATCCACGGTATTTTTCCGGGGCCCACGTTGTTTGCGCAGTATCCGCAAGTTGTCTGGCCGTTCATCAATTCCATGCTTATCGGGCAAATCTTGATGTGCGTGTTTGGCCTTCTTATTGCGGGATGGGCGGCCAATGTGGCGCGTGTGCCGCCTGCGGTTATGGCGGCGATTGTCCTCTCGCTTGCGGTTTTTGGCAGCTATTCGGTGCAGCATTCCATGGGGGATGTTTACGTGATGATGTCGCTGGGGCTGAGCATGTTTTTTCTGGAGCGTTTCGGGTTTTCAGCAGCCCCCCTCGTGCTTGGACTTATTTTGGGGCCGATTGCAGAGGCCAACTTTATCCAAGGTGCGATGATCGCCAATGCGACAGTGGGACAGCTGACTTACTTCTTCACCGGGTGGCTGAATTGGCTGTTGATCGCCATTGTTGTGATGTCGGTCGGCTATTCGATTTGGATGGAGCTCGGCCAGCGCCGTTACACCACAAAAGAGGATGCCTCGGTATGAGCGACCTGCCGCGTTCCCAACATATCATCGCGTCCGGCTTAATTGCCGGGGTTGGTCTGGCGGTGGCGTATATTAGCTTTACCCAAGAACCGGCGGATGCGTTTGTTTTCCCCCGCTTGATTTCATCGGTGTTTGCGGCACTTGCGATCTGGACGTTTGTGAAGGCTGCGATGGGGCGCACCAAGGTGGGCGCGGGGCTGAGTGGCCTTGAGATGCGCAACATGCTGCCTGGATTGGGGATCGCATTGGTCTATGCCTTTTGGGCGGCCAAGGAGCTGGGTTTTTATACAGCGACGACGATCACGTTTTTTATCTTGCTGACGATCTATGACCCGGCCCCGCATGGGGCGGTGTCTACATGGGTTAAGCGGGTGCTCATCACCGCCGGATTTATGGCGGTTATGTACGGTCTTTTCGCGGTATTGCTAAATGTTTTCACACCACGAGAGATTTTTTCCTGAGGCTGCGGGAGGCAGTGTTGGGATTTAACCAAGGGAGAGAAAAGATGAGAAAATGGATTGCAGGAGCAGCGCTTGCCATGACGGCAATGGCGGGTAGTGCGATGGCCGAGGGCCACGGTGACTATCCCGAACGGCCGCTGATGATGATGGTCAGCTATGGCGCGGGTGGTGCGACGGATTTCCAAGCGCGTATTGTGACGATGACAGCCGGCAATGAAGATGCGTTGCAGATGCCCGTGGCGATCCTGAACCGGGCGGGCGCGGGCGGGCGTGTTGGCTGGAACTGGTTTGCCACAGAAGCCGAGACTGACGGATATACGCTTGGGGCTTACAACGTGCCGCATTTCATTGCCCAATCCATCGAGGGTGGCGTTGATTATTCGGTCGACAGTTTTGAGCCGATCGCAAATTGGGGCGCTGATCCGGCGGTGTTTGTTGTCGCGGCCGATAGCGATTTTAACTCAATGGCCGATGTCGTGGCCTATGCCACACAGAACCCCGGCGGCCTCACCTTCTCGGGCGCCGGTTTGTTTGTGGGCCACCATATTGCGGCGTTGCAATTGGAAAAGGCCGCAGGGGTTGAGCTTGCGTATATCCCCAACAACGCCGGCGGCGCAGGCGCGATGCGTGCGGTGATTGCAGGCGAAGTTTTGGGCGGGGTCAACAACCTGTCCGACGCGTTCCGTGCCCGCGAGGCAGGAACCGTTAAGATCCTTGGCGTGTTTGACCTTGAACGCAATGCGTTCCTTGAAGACGTGCCGACGATGATGGAGCAAGGGTATGACATCGACAATGCCTCCGTGAACTTTCGCGGCGTGATGGTACCTGCGGGAACCGATCCGGCGATTATTGATCACCTCGCAGCGATTGTTCCAACCATGTTTGAAAACGGCCGCGTGCAATCGCGGATGGAAGCGGGCGGCTCGCCGATGCACATCATGACACGCGACGAAGTCATCGAAATGTGGGCCCAGCGCCAAGAGACGCTTGAAGCACTTTTGGCAGACCTCTAAGCGACCAAAACATTGGGCGGGGCGTGCGGCGCCCCGTCTTGGACCAGAAAGGAAATGCCATGACTGCGCCTGATCCCATTGTTGAGGTCGAAGCCATCGTTGCCCGCGCCCGAACCGCGCAAGCCGCGTTTGAGGCCACGGGATCGCAGGCGCGCTATGATCGCGCAGCGCAGGCGGTGGCGTGGGCAATCATGGAGCCGGAGCGCAACCGTCATCTGGCCGAACTCGCGGTTGCAACCACCGGGCTGGGCAACGTGCCCGACAAGATTACAAAGAACCACCGCAAAACCTTGGGTCTGATGCGCGACATTCAGCACGTCAAAACATTCGGCGTCATCAGCGATGATCCTGACACAGGCATCACGGAAATCGCGCGGCCCATCGGGGTCATTGGTGCGGT
>JALZWD010000198.1 GCA_023300365.1 Flavimaricola sp.
ATTTACGAAGTCCTCTACACCTTGTGACTGTCCCTGCTCGAATGATCCAAACAAACACGGGAACCAAACCCACCAAAAGCGGCGCATCAGCACGCAACACAACACCCCCAAGCACCAAGGCATCACCAAGGTAGATCGGGTTGCGCGATACCGCAAATACCCCACCATCAACCAAATTGCTCGGCTGCATATGTGGGATCGGCGTGGTGCGCGCCTGGTGCATTTCCCAAACCGCCATCAACATCAGGCTCAGCCCGCCAATGATCAAAAACGTGCCAAACGGGCGCGTCCCCGGCAATCCGAAACCAAACGGCAGCATCGGTGCCAAAAACCAAACAACGCCAAGATGCAAAAGCAACCAAACCGGGGGGATGTCTAACCATTTCATACGGTGAAATCTGCCATGTCTGTTGGGCAAATGCACGCCAAATTACACCCACCTACCACTAAATTTTTCGCCAAATTCGCCGCCAAACTATCCGGCATTTTTGCGGCACGCCCCAAAGATACGCCCAAGATACGCCGCACTTAGCCTCAGTTCCGCCCGCAACTGCCCATATTGGCGCCATTCAAATTAACTACCCCATCCCCAAAGGTTTTCCCACGCGCGCCCGAAGTGCGCCCAAGGAGACCTGCGACGACAACAAAAGTCGGCGGCACGCAAGGCCGCTGGATTTAAGGATTGAACATGGCACGTGGGTACTTGGTTCGTTTGGGTGATGGCTCTTTGGGGGCGGGTGATGTCATTTCCGGCCCAACAATTGGCTTTGTCAGCGCAACCACGCTTGGAACCGGCTCTTGGACATGGTCAGGCGTCACCGCAAACGGCGGAAATATTGTCACCGACAACACCGATACCGGCACCTACCATCAGGCTTTGGACGGCAACGTCTATTTTGTCCCCGATACCGATTTCGCCAGCGACCTAAGCTCTGCCAGCGTCACAACCAATCCCGTCTTTGAGGCCTCCGTCTTTGCCACATCGTCTGATGAAACCATCGAAAGCGGCGGCGCGGATGATCTGCTTTATGGCGGCACCGACACCAGCGGCACGGGCACAGGCGCCGACACAATCTTTTCGGGCGCGGGCCAAGACGTCATCTTTGCGGGTGACGGCGATGACGTCATCGACACAGGCGCTGGCGCCGATACCGCTTATGGCGGCGACGGTGACGACACCCTTCATGGCGATGGCACCTCGTCGGCAACAAGCAACTATGAAGTTTTGCGCTGGGAGTTGCTGGGCGGCGATGGCACCGATGTTTCCGCAGGCTTTAGCCAAGATACCGGTGGCGTCAGTGTCATGGTTGATTTCAACAATGACGGCAATCTAACCGGCGCAACAATCAGCACCGAAGAGCAATTCACCGGGTTTGGCTTTACAGATTTCGACAGCTCTGTGCGCATCAGTGGCGACAATTCCCTGCTCGACGATGAAACCGCCCTCGATGAAGAATACCCCCCCACCGCGACAATTTCATTGGTGTTCACCGCCGACGCAGGCTCAGGCCTCTCGAACGAGGTCACAGACGTCGACTTTATCATCAATGATATCGACAGCGGCGTCGACGGTTGGATCGATCAGGTCACGGTCAATGCTTACGATTCCAACGGCAATCCCGTCGAAGTCAGCATTTTCCCGGCCTTCTTGTCCGACACCTTAGACGGACAAACAGTCACCGGAGGCCCCGGTGATGACACCCCCGATAGCGAAGAGGGCGCCGCCCAAGTCGAGATCGCCGGACCCGTCCACTACATCGAAATCATTTATACCAACGAGGCCGAGGGCGCTCAGGACATCTGGCTCACCGATGTTGGCTTTAACACCGAACCCGCCTTTGGTGGGCTTGATGCAAACGCACTCTTTGGCGACGCGGGCGACGATGTCATTTACGGCGGATTTGGCGACGAACTGCTCGATGGCGGCACCGGCCAAGACAGTATCTATGGCGGCTTTGGCAACGACACTCTTGTTGGTGGCGCCGACAATGACCGTCTCGAAGGTGAAGAAGGCGACGATACGCTTTCCGCCATTTCGGGCCGCAACCTTATGTTTGGCGGCAGCGGAGAAGATACCTTCTACGGTGGGTCCGATACCGATCTCCAATACGGCGGCAACCAAGACGACATCTTGTTTGGTAACGCGGGCAACGACAGCCTATTTGCGGGCAATGGTGACGATAACCTTGACGGCGGCGACGGCAATGATCGGCTCACCGCCGGTGGCGGCAACGATACCGCCTTTGGCGGCCAAGGCCGCGATTTTTTGATCGGCCAGTCGGGCAATGACACCCTGTATGGTGGCCTTGACGACGATACCGTCGACGGCGGAACTGGCAACGACAGCCTCTTTGGAGGCGACGGCTCGGACACGCTGGTCGGCAACGACGGCGACGACCATCTCTATGGCGGCGACCACAACGATACCTTGTTTGGTGGCGACGGCGACGACAGCATTCATGGCGACCAAGGCAACGACGACATCCAAGGCGGCGACGGAAACGACTACCTATTTGGGAGCGAAGGCGACGACACGGTCGCGGGCAACAACGGTGATGACACCCTCGAAGGCTGGTTCGGCCAAGACCAATTGTCCGGCGAGGCTGGCAATGATGTCCTCGATGGCGCACAAGATTCTGATACGCTCTTTGGCGGTTTTGGCAACGACACGCTCTTGGGTGGCCAAGACGATGCCGCCGACACCTTGTTTGGCGGCGCAGGCGACGACAGCTTGCTTGGCGGCGACGGCAACGACGTGCTCGACGGCGACATCGGTGCCGATACTGCCTTTGGCGGCGACGGTGATGACCGCTTCGTTCTATCTGACGATTTTGGCGCCGATGAAATCAGAGGTGGCGAAGGCGCCGAAACCAACGGCGATGTTCTCGATGCCTCAAACGTTACCGACGATCTAACGCTTGACCTCACAGCCTTCCAATCCGGCAATCCCGAATTCGGCACACTCTCGGATGGCACCAGCACTGCCCAGTTCGAAGAAATCGAACAAGTGATCCTCGGCAGCGGTGACGATTCCATCATCGGTTCTGCTGGCGATGACCATGTGTTTGGCGGCGCCGGCAACGATTCCACCACCGGCAGCGCTGGCGACGACCAGTTTTACGGCGGCGACGGCGATGACAGCTTGCTCGAAGGGACCGGAAACACAACGCTCAGCGGCGACGCAGGCGACGACTATCTGGGCCTCACCAATAGTGGCGACACAACCGCATATGGCGGAACCGGCTCCGACTTCTTCGCCGCCGGGACCAACACCGGCGTCAAAACCATCATTGGTGGCGAAGATGCCGACGGCTCTGATTTCGACCAAGCTTTCGTCGGCTTTAGCAGCTCAGACCACGACGTCACAGTCACCTTCACCGACAGCGAAACCGGCGCCTTCACCAAGGCCTCCGGCGGCACAGGCACCTTCTCTGAAATCGAGCAGATCCTGTTGGGCATTGGCGATGACACTGTCGATGGCGCGGCCGCAATAGGCGGCTTTGACGTCAACACAGGCGGCGGCGACGACACACTCACCGGCTCCGACTTTGCCGACACCCTCACAGGCGGAGGGGGCAACGATACGCTCTATTCCGGCGCAGGCGCCGATACCCTCAACCTCGGCTTTGACGGCGACGCCGACCTGATTGTCCTCAACGATGGCGATGGTGATGACCTGATCACCGGCTTTGACATGCCCATCGACAACGGCGACGGCACCTACACGCCCGTCGACACATTCGACACCACGGGCCTCACAAACTTTGACGGCAGCCAAGTCAGCATCGACGACATCTCCATCGGCGCCGACGCCAACGGCCACGCCGTTCTCGCCTTCCCCAATGGCGCCTCCATTACCCTCAGCGGCGTCTCCGTCACCGAAATCGACAACGCCGACATCCTCCAAGCCATAGGCTTCCCTCTCGAAAATCAAATCGTCGAAGGCTCCAGCGGCGACGACCTTATCAATGGTGAATACATCGACGATCCCGAAGGCGATCTTGTCGACAATTCCGACGCGCTCGACGGCTCAAACGATGACCTGATCGAGGCCTACGGCGGCAACGACACCGCCTTTGGTGGCACAGGCAACGACACCATCTTTGGCGGCGCAGGCAACGACAGCGTCATCGGCGAAGACGGCGACGACACGCTCTTTGGCGGCGACGGCGTTGATTTCCTCAACGGCGTCGGCGGCAGCGACACGCTCTTTGGCGGCGCAGGCGACGACTTTCTCGAAAGCGGCGAAGGCAACGATCAAACCTTTGGCGACGCAGGCGACGACAGCCTCAATGGCGACCTGGGCGAAGACCAAGTCTTTGGCGGCGCGGGCAATGACTTTGTGCGCGGCTCATTTGGCAATGACACCGTCTATGGCGGCGAAGGCGATGATTTCGTCTGGGGTGGCTTCGGCGACGATATCCACATCGTCGAGAACGACTTCGGCAACGACACCTATTTTGGCGACAGCGAACAAGAAACCTTCGGCGACACCCTCGATCTCTCTGCCGTCACCGATGACCTCACGATTGACCTGCGCGACGGCGTGCCCGAAATCGGCAGCTTTACCGATGGCACCTTCACCGCCACCTTCGAGGAAATTGAGCACATCACGCTTGGCTCGGGCACCGACACCTTGATCCTCGCCGATACATCCGGCTCCGACCAAGTCAGCGGCTTCGAGGCCCCAACCCTCAATCCCGACGGCACCTATACCCCCGGCGATCTCTTGGATGTCACCGAACTCACCTCTGATTTCGGCGACACCCCCGTAAACGTCAC
>JALZWD010000199.1 GCA_023300365.1 Flavimaricola sp.
CCAAATGCGGGGTCACAACAACATTGGGCAATCCAAACAACGGGCTCTCGGTGGCGGGCTCAACCGCAAACACATCAAACGCCGCTCCGGCCACATGGCCCGACTTCAATGCCTCGGCCAATGCCGCCTCATCCACCAATCCGCCGCGCGCACAGTTGACGATCCGCACGCCTTTCTTGGTCTTGGCGATGTTCTCTTTTGATAGGATATTCGCGGTCTGGTCGGTAAACGGCACATGCAGGGTGATGAAATCCGCGCGGCCAAGCAGCTCGTCAAGCTCAACCTTCTGCACGCCCATCTTCTCGGCCTTTTCCTCGCCCAAGAATGGATCATACGCGACCACCTTCATCTTAAGCGCCCGCGCACGATCGCACACGATCCCGCCAATATTGCCCGCGCCAATCACACCAAGGGTTTTGCCCGTCAGCTCAACCCCCATGAATTTCGATTTTTCCCACTTGCCCGCATGCGTGGATGCGCTGGCCTCGGGGATTTGCCGCGCGACGGCAAACATCATCGCAATCGCGTGCTCGGCGGTGGTGATCATATTGCCAAACGGCGTGTTCATCACAATGATGCCCGCCTTACTGGCCGCATCCTTGTCGATATTATCGGTGCCAATACCCGCGCGGCCAATCACCTTAAGGTTTGCTGCAGCATTGATGATTTTTTCGGTGGCCTTGGTCGCCGAGCGAATGGCCAGCCCGTCATAATGCGGGATTGCCGCAAGCAGCATGTCCTTGTCTTTGCCCATGTCGGGCTGAAAATCGACCTGAATGCCGCGATCCTTAAAGATCTGAACGGCAGCAGGAGAGAGTTTGTCTGAGATAAGTACTTTAGGGGCCATCTGTTTGGTCCTTCATGAGTTTTGTTAAGAAAGGATGCCCCCATCGGGCGCACCATAAACCTTTGATTTACCGCTGAAATCATTGGCGTTTTGAGATCTTTTCGCATGCGAAAGTCGGTTTTCGCAGGGGTTTCGCCCTGCGTGCCCCGAATTAGGAAGCCGAATCAGGAAACTGAATTAAGCCGCCGCGATTTCCGCCTCAAACGCCCACTCCAGCCACGGCAACATTGCCTCGATATCCGATGTCTCCACCGTCGCACCGCACCAAATCCGCAAGCCCGCAGGCGCATCGCGGTAGGCCCCGATATCCAAGGCCACGCCCTCATCGGACAGGCGCTTGGCCACGGCTTTGGCAAATACCGCACCATCCAAGATGCGCGCATCGGTGAACTTTAGGCAAACGGATGTATTGGACCGTGTCGCCGGATCAACGGCAAGGTTTTCAATCCAATCGCGGCTCTCGCAAAAATCCCAAACCGCCTGCGCATTGGCATCCGCACGGGCAATAAGGCCCTCAAGGCCACCAACCGATTGCCCCCATTTCGCTGCGAAAATAAAGTCCTCCACGGCCAGCATCGACGGCGTGTTGATCGTCTCGCCACGGAAAATACCTTCGATCAATTTCCCGCCCTTGGTCATGCGAAAAATCTTGGGCAAAGGCCAAGCCGGCGTGTAATTTTCCAGCCGCTCAACGGCACGTGGCGACAAGATCAAGATACCATGCGCCGCCTCGCCGCCCATGACTTTTTGCCAAGAAAACGTCGTCACATCCAGCTTGTCCCAAGGCAAATCTTGGGCAAACGCGGCACTCGTAGCATCACACAACGTCAGGCCCGAACGATCCGCCGGGATCATATCCCCATGCGGCATACGCACCCCAGAGGTGGTGCCATTCCACGTAAAACAAACGTCCTGATCATAATCGAGTGCGGCCATATCAATGATTTCGCCGTATTCCGCGATATGCGTGCTGGCCTCGATCTTAAGCTGCTTGACCACATCCGTAACCCAGCCCGCACCAAAGCTTTCCCAAGCCACCATCTGCACCGGACGCGCGCCCAACAGCGACCACATCGCCATCTCAAAGGCGCCGGTATCAGAGGCCGGAACAATCCCGATCCGGTAGTCCTCAGGCACGCCCAAAATGGCACGGGTCAGGTCAATCGCCTCGGCCAATTTGGCCTTGCCCACGGCGGCACGGTGCGAACGGCCAAGGGGGGCATCGCGCAACACGTCTGGTTTCCATGTAGGGGGTTTGGCACAAGGGCCAGAAGAAAAACGCGGGTTCATCGGCCGCGCGGCCGGTTTGGTCATCGTCATCGGTGGTATCCTCACAGATATATGCCCTTCGTTGGGGAAGGGTGTCCCACCGCCGGACATACGGAACCCCAGTAAAAACAGCAACAGGCAAAGGTACTTGCTATGCAGGTAAATGTAGAATTTTGCAGAACGATGCAGGAACGCATGTTTCCTATTGGCACAAATCTGACACAAGCAGATCGTGCTTTGTTCCGCAGTGTCTGAACCAAGAATCAGACGGCTCACTTCTTCGGAACCGGCGATGTAGGGATTTCGGACAAAGAAAAACCGTTGAGAGGGCGGCCACCCAACTCAACGGCAATACTAAGTTCTTCTCCCCCAAACCATACGCGAATCTAGCCGTCACCTCAAGACTTTTGGGGGCAGGATTATGACTACAACTCTCCGTCATAGTGGCCTTCCCGATGGCTTGGTCCCCTTCGCACTGCTCGACCTACTGGAAAAGCTTCGTGTCGATCTTGGCCTACAAGCCGATGATCTCTCCTATCTCCGATGTGCGTTTCGACTCGTGCGCAGGGATGACTTCAACCCTGGTCGCGTCTGCGCCATATGGGAGCGTGTCGTTGGGCTGGCAGACCGCCTTCAGATGAACGTAAGGCGGATAACCCGAATCGAGCGGCGTCTTGAGGCATGTGGCCTCATCCAGCGAACCAGTGCTGCAAACGGCAAGCGCTTTGGGCGTCGTGGTGATGATGGCCGAATCCTTTCTGCTGGAGGGATTAACCTTGCACCACTCATCGAGCGCGCACCTGAATTACTTGCGCGTGTTCAGCGAAAGTCGGTAGCCGCTCAAGCTCTGAAAGATGACCGCAACCGAGCGAATGATCTGATACGTCAAATCAGAGGGCTAGATGCTCCCGAAGCGCTCGTCGCCGCACAGAAGGTATTTCCGCGCCTCAGACCGTCAGAGGTTCGAGATGCTGAGAAACTGGAAGCGATACTCGCCGCGTTTGAGGCCATAATCGTTGGTTTTTCTGTACGCTCCGGTCAGACAGATGAGGCCGCGCCGTCGGACAATTTGATCCGACCTAATACCAACAGGCAAACAAATATCAAAACCTGTAGGCGGTCTGAGACCGTCGAAGAGTCCAAGAGTGTTTCGGTTGCTCAAGCAGGCGAAATTATTTATAGCAATGCCATTGGATATGCCGATAAAGAAAA
>JALZWD010000200.1 GCA_023300365.1 Flavimaricola sp.
GGGGGGCAGGCCGGGGGGGAGGGCGTCGCCGAGGAGATTATACTTGGTGATGCGCAGTTTCAGGATCGAGCGGACAAGTTTGCGGGCCCGCGCGCGTTGGGTGTCGGTGAGGGCCTCGGAGGCGTCGATGAAACGCTCGAGGCGGCTTTCGGAATTGGGATCATAATAGATGCCCAGATCATCGAGAACGAGCGAGAGCGGCGGCGTGAGTTCGGCGCCAAGGCCGGTGGATCGCAAGAAGCCGTCTTCGAGTTGAACGGCGCCTATGGCCTTGGATTTGGGGGTTGATTTGTTGGCCCAGATCATGGTTTTGCGCATGTCCAAGGTTGGGCGTTCGCCTATCTCATTGATAAATCGCAACTTTTCAAATCTACCAAAAAACTGGTTAAGATGGGGTTTCTTCCACAAACGCATGCCAACGGCGGTCCATCCGGCAACGTCATCGCGCCATGCGCGGGCGTCGGCCTCGAGGCAATCCATCGCGGTTTCAAGGCTGCATAAACGATCCCGAAACGGATCATACCAGCGCGGATACAAGATCATCGCACCGGCAAAAAGCTGTGCGCGGGTGAGGTTGCGTTGCCGCCGATCAAGCGGTTTGCGATCATCAGTGAGACCCCAGCCGATATAAAAAGGCTGTCCAAACACGGTTGGCCTGTGACCTGCGAGGATCGCCTCAAATCCAAATTGGGAGGACACGGTATACACCGCAATCGCCCCATCAAGCAGCGCCCAAGGCGAGATTGAGTCGGAGCAAAAGGTGACGTTTTGCGACAGATGCGCGTCTTTGAAATGGCCCTCGCGGTGGCCCATGTCGGTTTCGGGATGGGTTTTGACGATGATGCGTTTGCCGGGATGTTCGTCGCGGGCGCAAAAGAGCATTTCGAGGAAGGTATTTCGATCCGCGCCGCTGGCCTTAACGCTGGCATCCCCAAAGGTTTGGTCGATCACAAGGACATAGCCCGCCTCGGGGGCGGTGGCGGTGGGGAAATGCGCGTTGTATTTCGAAAGATGCGCCTGTTTGAGGCGCGTGATGGCCGATTTTGCCCGATTGATGAGAGCCGCGTCGTCGAACGGCTCTGTGCGTAAAATCATTTCAAGATCAGAGGGTTGTGCCGGATCAAAATGCACGCCGCGGGTATCAAGATGCAGCCCAATGGCCAGATCGCCACTGCGGCCGGGCAAAACCGAGCGCAAGAAAGCGTCTTCGACGCGCAACACCGGGGCATCGCGCCGTTCGGCGACCTTTTCGCCGCGCGGGGAGGTGGGGGATTGGCCCCAAACGCCGACCATATCGTTGGGGCCGGGCAGGCCCACGGAAATATCGTATCCGGATAATTCGAGAATGCGTCGGACACGCTTTTGGGTCAGAAACCCACCGTTATAAATAAAAAGCCGCCGCAGAGTCTCCTCTGCGACGGCTGTGTTCATGGGATGCGACAAGATTAGTCGGCAACGTCGGTGGCAGTATCCACGGCAGACAATGTGCCGGTGATTGCCGCGATGATCTTGTTGGCCTGTGTGATCGGCGCTTCGGTGACGTAGACAGTGTCGCCGTCGCGGATTGCAAAATCACGGGCAAAGAAAACGCCGTTTGGACGTGTCAGATCAAGGACATAGACCACGCGCTGTGTGCCAACCAGATCGGTGCGACCAACAAGCTGTTGGGCGATGGCCTCAGGCTCGTTGCGGAACACAAAGACGCCCGTTGGATCGGCGGAGGCGGTGGAAAGACCGCCCACTTGGGCCAATGCTTCGATGGCCGAAATGGCGCGGCTGTCGAATTCGACTTGGTTTTGTGTGCCTGTGGCGCCCAAAGCGGTGAATGTGCGTGTGTCTTCTTCGACAAACACACGGTCGCCCGCGCGCATTGCGATATCGTGGCCGGGGTGATCGTAGAGATCCTCAAACCAGATTGAGCCGGAATGGCTGCCGCGAACCACGGTGATTTGTGCTGTTTCAGGCTCAATCGCGATGCCACCAGCCCGTGCGATCATGCCAGAGAGCATGCGGGTCGGGGTTTCGATGGGATAGACGCCTTGGGCCTCTAGGCCGCCAACGAGAGCCACCGATGCGCCGTCGCCCGCAGTGCGGACCACTTCGACCTGTGGATCGGGGGTCTGTTCTTCGAGGCGGCGGGTGATCGTGCCGCGCACAGCCTCGGTTGAGCTGCCAGCGGCACGAATGCGGCCCGCATAGGGGATAAAGATGAAGCCTTGGCTATCGACCTGAACCTCTTCGAGGAGTGCAAAGCTGCTTGTGCTGTTGCCAAGAAGGGGATCGTCGACGTTTTCCCAGACCCGTACAAGCAGGCTGTCGCCGGGGTTTAGGGCCTCGGTGGCGAGGGCGGATGCGTTGCGAAAGCCGCTTGCGAACCCAAGCGCAGGAGAGACCCCAGCGATTGCGTTGACGCGGTCATCGACGACCATCACGAAGGAATCGCCCTGTTCCAGAACCGAACCGGAGAAAATTTCCGCACGGTTTGGGCCAGAGCGGGGAAGCCATGCGCATGATGCCACAAGTGCGAGTGCCGCAATCGCGGTCACGCCCTTGGTCAGGCGTTTTGTTTGAATAGTCACTGCTCGGTCTCCTCGACCTATTTTTGCTGCCTCGGGTAATCTTATTTTTTTTAGAAGCTACCGAGAACGCAGGACAAAAACCAGATCGGCGCCGAATGTGGCGTAATTGGGGGGGATTGGTGTTGCTTGTTTGCCCCTGTGGTGTGCGAGGCATGCAACATGTTGTGTGGTTTACTTGGCGATCCGCAAATGCTGGCGTTGAGAGAGGGTGCCAGTGGAGAGGGCATCATAGGGATCATGTGGCGCCAGCAGCATATCGACGACCTGTCGCAACAGTTGTCGGCGGCCACGCGCCGAGTAAAAGCCGCCCGGAACTTGGCTGGTTTCAAGCAGGTAGCGGCGATAGTCGCGGTAGGCGCGCGCATCGGGCCGGGCCGGTGTGGCGAAGAATTCCGACAGCGGTTGTCGGGCGGCAAATTCGGGTTTGTCATAGACCGCCGCGCCAAACACCTTGAGCGGGATCCCACGCCACAGAACCTGTTGAGCGGCGGTGGAATTAACGGTGACGGCGGTTCTTGCGTGGTCGAGCAGTTTGGCCAATTTGCCGCCGCGCACATAGTGGACGCGGTTTTCAACGCCGTGGGCGCGGGCCAGATCGCGAATTATGCGGCGCAGGGGGGATTGGCCGGATTCCAATGGGTGGGCTTTGAACACCATATGATGATGTTTGGGCGCGCCCTTGGCAAAGCCTTGGATCACCAGTTGGAGAAACTCGCTCATGTTGGAAAAGGGCGAATGCTGGGTAAAGCTGCTGTCGTGTTCGAGTTGCAGCAAGGCGAGGTGATAGGGAAAGCCGCCGTTTTTGATCCGCGCGGTGGCGATGCGGCGGGAAAGGGCGGAGTAGGGCATCAGCACCAAGCGTTTGGTGTAGAGCATCGTTTCGGTTGCCAAGGGCAGCGCGCGGTGGGGTTGGAAATTGCGGTAGTCGCCGTTTCGGAACATCACAAACCAATGGTAGAGTGCGCCGTAAAAGACGTGGTGGCGCATATCGCCCCAGATCGCCGGGGGTTCGGGCACCTCGAGATCGGAGCGGTCCAGCGCCTTGGACATTTGCGGGATTGAGGTGTCCATCAGCCGCGAGTTGCCGTTTGAGCCGTTGCGTTCGTAGGTGACCCAATAGGGGCGCATGTAGCCTTCTTCAAAGACATGTACGGTGATGCCTGCTGCTTTGGCGTTTTCGATTGCTTGGGCGTGGATGGGCCGTGTGTCGCCATAGATGACGATGTCGGTGATCTGGTGTTCTTGGGTGAGGGCGGTGAAGGTCTGGGGCCAGTCTTCGGGTGTGCCGCGGTAGGGGATATAGTTGGGCGCGCCAAACCAAAACGCCCGGTCGCCTGCGTTAAATCCTACACGCCAGACGTGTGCGCCTGCCGCGCGGAGCATTTTACCCAACCCAAAGAGGAAGGGGCCGTGGGGGCCTTGCAAGAACAAGAACCGTTTGTTGGCAACATCAGACACAAGGCAACTCTATCGTCGGCTTCAATTAAGAGAAAGTGTACCGTGTGGATTTGGCACAATTGTGGCGGCGGGACAGGGATTGTCGCCAAAATGGAGATAATTGTCGCGGCCTTTGGCGAGGGGTATTGTTTTGCATCAGCCCGCAGCTTTGCCGGAATGACGCCTGTGGCTTGCCCCGGTCGAGGGGAGGGGGTAGGCCAATAGAAAGAGAGCGGAGACAGGCATGTTTACAGGTATTATCACCGATATCGGCAGGGTTTTGAACGTAGAGCAGCAGGGTGACCTGCGCGCGCGGATTGGAACAGGGTATGATATCGACGGCATTGATATTGGCGCGTCGATTGCGTGTGATGGTGTGTGCCTGACGGTGGTGGCCTTGGGCCGCACGCCGCAAAATTGGTTTGATGTGCAAATTTCGGCGGAATCAGTTGGCCTTACCAATGTCGGCGGCTGGCAGGCGGATATGCGGATCAATCTTGAACGGGCCCTTAAGGTGGGCGATGAGCTGGGCGGACATATCGTTTCGGGACATGTTGATGGGATGGCCGAGGTGACGGCGATGCACACGCAGGGCGATAGTACACGGATCACGTTTGCCGCCCCCACAGCCTTGGCCAAGTTTATCGCGCCCAAGGGATCGGTCGCGCTTAATGGGACGTCGCTGACGGTGAATGAGGTGGAGGGCGCAAGCTTTGGCGTCAACCTTATCCCGCATACCCAAGAGGTGACGACATGGGGCGATGTGGTTCTTGGCGACAAGATCAACCTCGAGATTGATACAATGGCCCGCTATGTCGCGCGACTGCGGGAGTGGGACTAGGCGCGGCACCCGACGCGCGGGCACGTTTGCTTGTGGCGGCAGAGTGGTGCAGTTTGGGGGCAGCGGTGGTGTTGATTTACAATAACACTTCGTATCAATACCTGTTGATTACGCAGGCGCAGACATTTCATCACGCGCACTTCCGCGCCACTATGTATAGATGAGATTAAGATCAGACAGACCGAATGAAGGAGACGACACCATGGCTAAGCGTATAGACAGACGCGCATTCCTAAAGACCTCAACTGGCGTTTTGGGGGCGGGAATGGTTGCACAGGCGGCCAAGGCGGATGTACCCGCAGGGCGCGATCCATTTGAGTATGAAATTACCCGGACAGACGAAGAGTGGATGGAAATGCTCGGCGAGCATGATTTCGAAATTTTGCGCGGCGGCCGGACAGAGCAGCAAAGATCAAGCCCGCTTTGGAGCGAAACCCGTTCAGGCAAATACCTGTGCCGAGGCTGCGATTTGGAGAATTATTCGTCGTTTACCAAGGCATATCCCGGCAAGGGATGGGTGTTTTTCACCGCAAGTGAGCCAAATTCACAGATGATGGCGCAAGACAGCGGCGCAGAAATGGCCGACGAGGCCTCCGATATCACAATTGAAGTGCATTGCCGCCGTTGCGGTTCGCATACGGGCCATATCTTGTTGGTGAATGGTCAGGTGTTGCACTGTATCAATGGGGCGTCTTTGACGTTTGTGCCGGACGAAGCCTAAGGCCCTTTGCGCCCTGCCATTGAAATGGCATTTGACTGGCGGCGCGCGCGAGGGCGCCGCTGGTGAAGGGGTAGGGCAGTGAGGGTTTGCGGCGCTAAGAGGCGGGGCGCAGGCCAATCTGGTGCTGGCCTAGACGTGATCGGCGCTAGATCGGCTGGCTTAAAAAAAACCGTTAGACAAAAAGAAAAGCCCCCAACCGAGTTGGGGGCTTTTCCTATCAGGTAAAACCTAAAGCTTAGTCAGCTTCGATTTCGATGCGGTCCAGACCTCTGGAAGGATCGCTGATGTCATCGCCAGCGAACAGAACGGCAAGAGCGTCCTGACGTACTGGGTGACCCAAGTGTACGCGTGTTTCGGAGTTTGCACCGGCGCGAACGCGGGCCATGCCGAGGATTTCGCCAACCTGGCCACCGTGGTAGTTGTATACTACGATGAAGCCGTCTGCTGTTACGCTGATTGGCTCAATCACAATCGTTGTGGCATCGGCGGAGGAGGATTCCATCGACGCGAACATGTCTTGTGCTGCGGCTGTTGATGCAGCAGCAAACGTCAACAGGCCTGCAACTAATATCTTTTTCATTTCGCGGTTCCTTAGTTTGATTTCAGTAACAGCAATCTAGTGCCCCGAACGGCTTCTCGCTACACATCGCAGGTAAATTTTTCGTGAGAACAGGCCGGATATTTGTAACAACGTCAAAAATAGCGGAAATTTGATTTGGCGCGAGGGCAGCGTGATTAAAAAGACACAGTGAAAAAATGAAATGAGGCCAGTTTCAAGGGCATGCGCGATTTTGCCCCCCTATGCAAGCCCGCGCCCTTGGGCTATTGCCGCCGAAGATGAGCAAAGGCGCTGAATATGACGAAAAACCATGAGACACCGGGACCGGTTGAACGCGACTGGGCCGATGCGATCTCACCCATCGACGAAATTATTGATGATGCACGCAATGGGCGGATGTTTGTCCTTGTTGACCATGAAGACCGCGAGAATGA
>JALZWD010000201.1 GCA_023300365.1 Flavimaricola sp.
AGTCACGACATCGTAGTCTTGAAAACCAAACCCAAGATCAAAATCCCGCTGTGCGACATAGTTGATTTCGGCGCCAACAGCCCAAGACGTGTCGACGGGTGAATAAAGCAGCTCGGTCGAAATACCGCCAAACATCGATTCAATATAACCAAGGGTGACGCGGCTGTAGAGATTTTCGCCGGGGCGCGCAAAATACGCCAGTTGCAGCCGCTGGATACCGCCATCACCCTCTTCGCGGAACACTTGCGCATTCGTCCGAACAGGCTCGAGGCCCGAAGGATCAACCGATCCCGCCTCAAACCCACCTCCAAGGCTTTTGCGGATCGCACCGGACACCACCCAATTGGGGCTAAACTCATAGCTGGCCGAGAGTCTTAGGCCGTAATCAAGGTTTGTTGGGTTATCACCGTCAAAGACAATAAACTCGGCAAAAGGCGCCAAACCCCAATGAAAGCGGCGCTCGGGCGCGACGGACACCAAGCCCGCCGACGGACCTGCGTCATGCAAAACAATTCGGTTGCGCATTTCCTCTGTGCCGCCGGCGACCATCTCAAAACGCTCAAGATCGGTCCGCGCCATCGTGGCCGCAGACAGTGGAATACCTTCGGACATCGGCTCAAGAGTGAGCCGCTCAATTGAGGGGGGCAACACATCTGTTAAGATCCGCGCCACACGCCCCATGGCCTGTGCCTCGTTGCGAAAACGGTTGTTGGTATAGCGAACACGGGCGGCACGGTCACTGAGCTGTACACTGTTTAATGCGATCCCTTCGCGCGCCAATGCCGTCCGAAGCTCCTCGCGAATGCTCTCCTCGGATTGAACTGCGCGATCCCACGTCAATGCCGCGGCGGCATCACGTTGGCGCATCAAAACCGGCACGGGCGGTGTATCAAACCCGCCATCAACTGGCCTGTCGTTTGGATTAAAAATCACCGTACCGCTCAGGCCAAATTCACTGCCGTACAAATAAGCCCCAGTCAGCTGAAAGCCCGGACTTGGCGTGTAGGTCACACCAAAATTAAGCGGCGAGTCCCGGTCAATCAACCCAAGCTCGGTCTCACGGACGTAATCATCGGACGAATATTCCGCCGTGAACATCAACCGTTCGCTATGGGCATATTGAATGCCGCCAAACAATGCCGCGTCACCGCGAAAAAATTGGTCGGTCTCGACCTCACCGCCTTGACCGAAATCAATCGAGGGACGCTCTTCCAAACTCGAGCTAATCACGCCCAATGGGTTGGTAAATCCACCAAAGCTGCCCAAACGGCCCCAACCAAGGCCTGCTGTCACACGGATTGAATCGCCAAACGTCTTGGTCGCAACGAGGTATTCGGCGCCGTATTGCCCTGTCCCAAGGAAATCTTGCAAACCAATCGCGATCGAGGGCCGCCAGCCTTCGAGGTTTTCTTCCGCGATGCGGTAGCGCAAATCAAAGCTTCGGTCGAAATAAACGGTTCCTGCGGGGGGCGGACCAAAACCGGTCAGCGAAAAATCGTCAGTCGATCCATAACGGAACGTCCCAGAAAGCCTTTGGGTGACTTGGAACGTAAAGTTATACCGCCGCACGCCCCCAAAGCCGCTTATCGACGCGGCAATCTCACCTTCGGCCGGGGCAACAGCGGACGGTGTCTCCAACAGGCCCGGTGTCCCGAAAAAGTTATAGGTAACACCTTGGTCTTGCGCAGATGTCGTACCGGCTGCGATCAGCGCGATGACACTTGCCGAAATTCTGACGCCTACTGCTCGGTTTGCCATGGGTCCTACCCTTATTGTTGGCGCGACATTAACCTATCTGTATGCCGAAAGAAAAGCGGTGCCCACATATTCTCGGTTTTCCTGCACCCAAAGGGCCTATTTAGGTGTCAATTTCCTCTAAAGTGCCGGTCCAATCAAGGGCCGCTTGCGCCGCCGCACGCCCCGAAGCAAGGCACCCTGTGATCAAATACCCCCCCGTCGGCGCCTCCCAGTCCAACATTTCGCCGGCCACAAAAACACCTTTGCGCGCGCGCAACATCCAATTGTCGAGGGCCTCAAACCTCAGGCCACCGGCGGTTGAAATTGCTTGATCCATCGGCGCAAACCCATCGAATTCAAACGGCACGGCTTTGATCACCCCAACTGGATCGGCGATCTGGCCAGATTTAACCAGCTCTTGAAACAGCGCAATCTTGGCGGGCGACAAATGCAATGCCGATTTCAAGAAACGTGCGAGGGTTTCGCCTTTGCGGCGCGCTAACTGACGATCGCGGATTTGCTCAATGCTCAGATCAGGCGCGAAATCGATGGTCAAACCGCCCCCGCCGCGCAACGCAGGCGTCAGGGCATAAATCCCACCCCCTTCAATACCGTGCTGGGTGATCACGACTTCGCCCCGGCTCACCAGATCACCAGCCACAAGTGCGATTGATTTTATCGGTTGGCCGAAATGGCGGGCCATAAACGGCGTCCAAACACGGCGAATGCCAAGGTTTGCCCCTTCAAATGGGGCCACATCAGCGCCAAACTGCGCGGCCCACGCGCCATCCGACCCAAGCTTGCGCCAACTGCCGCCGCCCAACGCAAGAACGGTCACGTCTGCGGCAAAATCCACCGGCCCTTGGGGCGTTTGAAACTGGGCGATGTCGTTGGCCCAACCCGTCCACTGCCAACGTCGGTTAAGGGCCACGTCCAAACCCGCCAAGCGGGTCAACCACGCGCGCAGCAGCGGCGAGGCCTTCATCGCCACGGGGAAAACGCGGCCTGTCGACCCGGTAAACACATCCTGCCCCAACCCGCGCGCCCATGCCTGAACCTGCACCGGGCCAAATCCGCGTATCGCGGCCTCAAACCATGGCGGTACATCCGCAAAAGTTGCGCAAAACGGGTCTAGCTCTTCTGCTTTGGTCAGGTTTAACCCCGACTTGCCGGCCATCAAAAATTTGCGGGCGGGCGATGGCATTTGGTCTGCGATGGTCACGCCAAAACCTGCTTGGGCCAATACCTCGGCGGCCATCAAACCCGCGGGGCCCGCCCCGATGATCAATGCGGTCTTTTGTTGCGGTATCACTGGGGAAACTGGCCCTTAATCTCAACGACGCGGTGCGGATAGGGGATTTCGATCCCATTGTCGCGCAATGCATTCCAGACAAGGAACAAGACGTCCGATGTGTATTTTTTCTTGCCGTCATCAATGCCATTCACCCAAAACTCAATCGAGAAGTCGATGCCGCTGTCACCAAAGCCGCGCAACTCGCAATCGGGCTTTTCTGGTGCTGTCAAAACCTCAGGGTGTTTGGCCACAGCCGCTTCGATGATGGCAGGCACCTCGTTAATGTCGGTGTCATAACTCACCGTGAAATTGGCCTCATATCGGTTGGCCGAGCCAGAGTCCGAATAGTTGATGACGCGCGTGGTAATGAAATCCTCATTGGGCACCACGATCCATTTACCGTCGAAAGTCTCAAGGATTGTCGCACGCGCCATCATCTTAATGATCCGGCCCGCCTCGCCACCATCAAGCTCAACAAAATCACCAACCGTGGCCTGCCCTTCGATAAGAAGGATCACACCAGAGATAAAGTTTGAGGCAATTTTCTGCAGACCAAACCCAAGGCCTACACCAATCGCGCCGCCCAATACCGTAAGGCTTGAGAGGTTCACGCCCATCACGTTCATCAACATGATAAAGGCAAACCCGAAAATCGCGAATTCCGCCGCCTTCATCGACAATTGCTGCATCGCCGGACGCAAAGGTTGCTGTTTGATATAGCCAGCGGTCTGTTGGTTGGACCAGCCCCCCAACCAGAACAAAATGCCGCCCGCAATAACGCCCCGCACAATGGCCATGAGGCTGAATTGGATATTCCCCACACCCACATTGGTCTCGGACAAAAACATCGAGACCGGTTCAATAATGCCAAGCGCATATAGCGCGGCGATTGGAATAAGGATGAACTTCCCAAGGATTTTTAGGAACGGGATTTGAATGATATCGCGCACCAAAATCCGCGCGGCAACAAACATAAAGACCCGTTTACCAAAGGCGATCACACCGCTTTCGCCAAACAGGCTGGCGGTGACTTGCTCGCCTATTGCTGTGAAAATATACGCAAAGATCGGCAGCAATAGCGGCAAGAAAATCAGGAAAAACAGGCGTATCTTTGCAAAGATACTTTGTGCGCCCTCATTTGGCGTAATCAGTCGCGTCAGCTTCTTTTTGGCAAAACGCGAGACATAGACGGCCAAAAACCACGCGGCAATCAACAGGCCAAATTGGGTCCATGCCGCAGGCGACAATAGCCATCCCTTTGCCGCCTCCCATATCGGCAAGGCATAGCCCAACGCCTGTTGGACCATTGGATTTTCCATCATGCCTTCAAACATCGCGACCCCCTTGGATGGATATACGCTTGTGACGCATAACCGCCGTGCCTGACAAGAGCGATCAACCTCGGGCGGTCAAAGCAGAGATTTTATGCCTGCGATATGAGCGTTTGCAGCGCCAATCGCATCCTCGGCAAGTGCTTGTGCGGCCGCAATAACGTCTTCGGACACTTGGTCAACCAACCCCCAATCAAGCGCGGTCTCTGAGGTGATTTTTTGGCCAGCCATCAGGATCATTTTGGCACGGGCCGGGCCCACCAATTGCACCAATCGTCCAGGATCAGGGGCCGGCGGCAAGAACCCAAGCTTCATAACGGGATAAAAGAACTTGGCCTTTGGTACAGCAACCCTCAGGTCACTGGCCAGCACCATCCCGAACGCGCCGCCCGCCACCGTCCCATTAAGCGCCGCGATGCTCAGGCCCTTAAATCCTGCAATGCCCGCCGACAGCCGTTCCCAAAGTGGCGACACCGCCAAACCCGCCTTGGCCGCCGCAAGATCGGCCCCGGCCGAAAACACGCTCCCTCTACCGGTTAGGATGAGCACCTTTGAGGTTTGCGCCTCTTCCACCGCACCACACAAATCGCGCAACATTGCCTCAGTAAGCGCATTGGCCTTGTCGGGCCTGTCGAGTGTTAGGGTTGTGACCCCGCCGTTGGTTACCGCATGGATCACGCGACACCAACTTTTTGCCGGATGTCATCCTCGCGCAGCATCACGTCGGTGCCCAAATAGGCATCCGCCTCTGCGCCGCACATCCACATCAAACATTGCGCAACCCATTCGGGCGGGATGTGATCCTCCCAAGCAAGCTGACTTACGGGATTGATGCCACTGGCTTTGATCTCGCGTTGCATCTGTGTGGCAACCGTCCCCGGCGACAGCCCAAGTGCGCGAATTCCCGCCGCCCGGTATTCTTTGTCCAACATCTTGGTCAACATCAACGCCCCCGCCTTAGAGGCGCAATAATGCGACCATCCCTCAATCGGACCATAGGCCGCCCCGGACGAGATCGTGATAATCGTCCCGCCGCCTTGGGCTGTCATCACCGGCAAAGCCGCTCGCATGCCCCACATCACCCCCTTAAGGTTGATATCAATAACCTTGGACCATGCCTCTGGGTCGGCATCGGCCATATGGGCCACCGGCTCAATCACGCCCGCGTTGCCGACAAAAACGTCGAGACGTCCAAATTTATCGATACATGCCGCGATCGCCGCCTCAACTTGGGCATTGTCGCTTACATCGGCGGCGACGGCCATTGCGGCATCGCCGATCTCTTGGGCAATTTGCGCAATCCGCTCTTGGCTTCGTGCCACAAGCACAACCCGCGCCCCTTGATCCGCAAAGGCACGGGCCGCCGCCTCGCCAATTCCGCGGCTCGCACCCGTTATCATCACCACTTTGCTCTTTAGGTTCATTTGTTACCTTCCCATTTCCGCAGCATGTCCCTAATTCCTTGGGCACACCGTACTGCGTAGTCATACAATCCTGACCTTGACCCTAGCGGTTCAAGCAGGGAAGCTGCCAGCAAATATAACAAGAGAAGGGCACCGAAATGCCATTGAACAAAATTCTATTGCCATCCGCCATATTGGCCGCACTGCTTAGCACCACAACCGCAATTGCAGATGTAACGGCCCAAGACGTTTGGGCCGATTGGCAAACAAATATGGACGCCTACGGCGGGACCGCAATAACAACTGGCAGCGAAACCTTTAACAACGGCGTCCTGACAATCACCGATTTGGCTATCCAGATGGATGATCCCAATCAAGAAATTGCCGTTGAGGCCAATTTGCCTTCCCTCATTTTCACCGAACAAGGGGACGGCACAGTTCGGGTGACGATGGACGAAACCTATAGCTTTTCGATGCTAGGGCCGGACAATGCCACAATGCGCGGATCGCTGACCCACCGGGATATGGCATTCGTGGTGTCCGGCACACCGGCCGATCTTGTCTATGACATGTCGGCTGCAAGATATGCATTTACTCTTGATGAGGTCACCGCATCAGGCGAACCAGTGGCCGTCGATTTGACCGTCGCCTTCAATAATATGACGGGTCAATATTCTGTGCGCCCCGGTGCAATCCGCGAGATTGACTATGATGTCGCCGTCGGCACCACCGACATCTTCTTTGACATTAACGCGCCCGAAGACGATGTGGTGATGAACCTCAGCGGCCAAATCGCAGAGCTTGGTCTCACCGCGTCGCTGGCGATGCCCGAAGCCCTCAATTTCGAAGACCCCGACAACATCGATTTATCAGGGATAAACGTCGAGGCCGGATACAACTTTGGACAAATGGCCTATATTTTCGCCTTCTCCGAAGCCGGCGATACCGCAAACGGGTCGGCACAGGCCAACGGCGGGTCATTGGAACTGGTCTTCAATGAAAACGAGGTTGCCTATACCACCGACGTCAAAGATGTGGCCATCAACCTCGAAAGCAGCGAAATTCCATTTCCTATCGTCTTTGCCGCTGAAACCTATGGCATCAACTTTGGAATGCCACTTAGCCGGACAGAAGCCCCCGCACCGTTTGAGTTGGGCATCAATCTGACAGCCCTTGATATCAACGATGATATTTGGGCGATGGCGGACCCATCGGGGCAATTTCCACATGATCCCGTGACGGCCCAGATCGGGTTTTCGGGCACTGCGAAATGGCTCTTTGATCTGCTCGACCCTCAGCAGCAATTAGCCATGGCCCAAAGCGACATGCCGATTGAGCCGCACTCAGTCCAAATTGACGTCCTCAACATTGACGCTTTGGGGCTTCAGCTCACTGGCGAAGGCGGGTTTACCTTTGACAACACCGCGCCCGGCCCCATCCCTGGCTTGCCCAAGCCCGAGGGACGGGTTTCGGTCTCGGCAAATGGCGTAAACAGCTTGCTCGATAATCTGGTCGCAATGGGCATGGTCCCTCAAGGCGATGTCTCGAACATACGGCTTATGATGGGCTTGTTCGCAAACGCGACAGGCAACGATGGGCTGACGTCTTCGCTTGAAATCAATGCCGAAGGCCACATCATCGTCAACGGTCAGCGGATCCAATAAACCGCACCGTCTAAGACACAACAAGGCGGCGCGGGATGATCCTGCGCCGCCTTTTTTGTTGCAAACAATGCGCCACTTAACGCGGCAAAGGCGTGCGCCCCGCGTTATAAGCGGACCAATCTTCGATATCGGGGTAATGCTGCGCGCGCCATGCTGCCACACGTGGGTTCATCATTTTGCGCCACAAACGCGGCACCATCGCGGCCATTGTCATCACCGGATATCCAAACGGCAACTGCGGCGCCGCCTCTTTGTTGTGGGCCTGAAGCAACGGAAACCGCCTATCCGGTTTATAGTGATGATCAGAATGGCGCTGGAGGTTGATCAAAAGCCAATTGGACGCCCGGTGATTTGAATTCCACGAATGACGCGGCAAAACATGTTCGTATTTTCCGTTACCCAAATGTCGCCGCGTCAGGCCATAGTGTTCGATATAGTTCACCAACTCGAGCTGAAACACCACTCCAAAGGCCTGCACGCTAAACAAGAACATGCCCCAAACGCCGCCAATCCAAAAGGCAAGCACCCAAAACCCCAACTGCAATATCGCGTACCGCCAAAACGGGTTGGAAAAATCTGTCCAAGGACGGGATTTACGCGCCAACATCGCCTTTTCTGCGTTGAATGCCGAAACGGGTTGTTGCCGTAATACGCGTGGGAAATACCGGTGGAACCCTTCATTGTAGCG
>JALZWD010000202.1 GCA_023300365.1 Flavimaricola sp.
GTGTTGGCAACGACGACGATTTGCGCGCGGTGTGC
Source organism: Flavimaricola sp. (assembly GCA_023300365.1). Classification (GTDB taxonomy): domain Bacteria; phylum Pseudomonadota; class Alphaproteobacteria; order Rhodobacterales; family Rhodobacteraceae; genus JALZWD01. The sequence goes on from JALZWD010000202.1 coordinate 36, forward strand.
CTTGGCGACGACGGCGCGCTTGGGGTGATGCGCAAAGGGGCGATTTTTGTGGATCACACGACAGTAAGTGCGGCCGTGACCGCCGAGCTGAATTCGGTGGCGGTTGCGGCGGGCCTTGGGTTTGTTGATGCGCCGGTGTCGGGCGGCCAAGCGGGGGCCGAGAACGGTCAGTTGGTGGTGATGTGTGGCGGCGACCAGGCCCAGTACGACGCGGCAGAACCCGTGATCAACGCCTATGCCAAACTGTGCAAGCGCCTTGGCGATAGTGGCGCGGGTCAGTTGACCAAGATGGTGAACCAGATTTGTATCGCAGGTCTGGTGCAAGGTCTTTCGGAAGGTTTGCACTTTGCGGAAAAAGCGGGGCTGGATGGCAAAGCTGTGGTTGAGGTGATCGCGGGCGGTGCCGCCGGCAGTTGGCAGATGCAAAACCGCTACGAGACGATGATCGACGATGCGTTCGAGCACGGCTTTGCGGTTGATTGGATGCGCAAAGACCTTGGAATTTGTCTCGCAACGGCCAATGACACAGGCGCGAGCCTTCCTGTGACGGCGCTTGTTGATCAATTTTACAAGGACGTCCAAAAAATGGGCGGCGGCCGTTGGGACACGTCTTCTTTGGTGAAGCGTTTGCGTGCCATGGGATGATCGCCTGAGTATTTAGTGGCAAGATGAGATCGGGGGCCACACCCTTGGTCTCATCTTGCCAAAAATACTCAATTCCTACTTTTCGGGGATCAAGCCGCGTGGGGCAAAGCGCAGCACCAACAACAAGATCACCCCCATACTTAGCAAGCGCATATGCGCCGCCGCGTCTTGCAAATGATCCTTGAGCCAATAGCCATCTTCCATGGGCGCGGTGACAGTGGCCATCACCCAATTGCCCGCAGGCTCGACCATCACCCAAAGCCACCAGATCAGCATGCCGCCCAAGATCGCGCCAAAATTATTGCCCGATCCGCCGACAATCACCATCACCCAGATCAGAAACGTGTACCGCAGCGGTTGGTAGGATGTGGGCGTCAGCTGGCTGTCGAGGGTTGTCATCATCGCCCCCGCAATCCCAATAACCGCGGAGCCGAGGATAAAGATCTGAAGATGCCGGCCTTTGACGTCTTTGCCCATTGCTTCGGCCGCGACCTCGTTGTCGCGGATTGCGCGCATCATCCGGCCCCATGGGCTATTGAGGGCGCGTTGAGCCAGCCACAACAAGATCAGCAAAACCACAAGAAACAGCGAGGCATACGCCATTTTCACATACAGCGTCGAGGCTGTGATCGCGTCAAATCCAAGGCCTTCGGCGCGGTCAACGAACTCTTGGTTGGCTTGCAAATCAATCTCGTAGGCAACAGGGCGCGGGATTGCCACGACGTTTTTCACACCGCGCGACAACCAATCCTCGTTCTTGATCACCGCAATGATGATCTCTGAAATGCCCAAAGTCGCGATTGCCAGATAGTCCGAGCGCAGGCCAAGGGCGGTTTTGCCAATCACCCAAGCCGCACCCGCCGCAAGCACGCCGCCGATGGGCCATGCAATCAAGATCGGCAAGCCAAGGCCACCAAGATAGCCCGTCGAGGCCGCGTCGATATCCTCAATTGCCTCAACGCCTGCGTCAAATATCCAGCGAAACACAAAGAAGCCCGCGATAAGAACCGCAAGCATCGCAAGGGCTTTGGTTTTGCCCTTGGCCATCCGCTTTTGCAGCAAGATTGCCGCAACAATCGTCGCCGCACCAAACAACAGCGCCGCAATGACGCGAAAGCCGCCCGCGCTCCATGTGCCCGGTGTGGTGGGCATTGAGATCAACACCGTGGCCAAACCGCCAAGGGCGACAAAGCCCATGACGCCGATGTTAAACAGGCCCGCAAAGCCCCATTGCAGGTTCACGCCCATCGCCATGATCGCCGAGATCAGGCCATAGTTGATGATCGTCAGCGCGAGGTTCCAGCCATAGACCTGTCCGGTCCAGATGATCAGGACGGCAACAAGCCCAAAAAGCCCGGTATTCTTCAGCACAGGTGTCATACCGATTGCCCCTTAAACAGTCCGGTGGGCCGGAACAAAAGTACGATGATGAGGATGCCGAAGGACACGGCGAATTTGTAATCCGTCGAGAGAAGCTGGATCAGGCTGCTGGTTTCCCATGCCTCGGGGGCGAGGTAATTCCAGACCTTTTTCCACGCGTAAGTGATCGTAACCTCAGAGAAGGCGATGACAAAGCCGCCCGCAATTGCACCAAGCGGGCTGCCCAAGCCGCCCACGATGGCGGCGGCAAAGATCGGCAAAAGGAGTTGGAAATACGTGAAGGCCTTGAACGATTTATCCAGACCGTAGAGCACGCCTGCCGTTGTGGCCAAGGCCGCGACGATCAGCCAAGTGACCATCACCACGCGCTCGGGGTTGATGCCCGACAGCAGGGCGAGGTCTTCGTTATCGGAAAAGGCCCGCATGGATTTTCCAGTGCGGGTTTTGTTGAGGAACCAAAAGAGGAGCGCCACAGCCACGGCGGCGGTGACAAGGGTAATCAGCGTCGTCATGCGAATGCCAAGCCCCTCGTTGAGGCCCGTCATCTCTTTGAAATCCCGTGCGGATATCAAAAAGCGCGTGCCGTCAGAAAAGCCGATATCGTCGGTGCCGATGATAAAGCGCACGATGCCATTATAGACAAACATCACCCCCATCGCGACGATCACAAGGATCACGGGTTTGGCCTTTTGCGCCCGGTAGAATTTGTAAATCACACGGTCTGTGCCCAATAAAAACAACCCCGTCACCGCAATGCCAAAGGGCAGGGCAAGAAGGGCGGTGGGAAGCGGCCCAAGGCTTAGTCCCATGGATTGAAACCACCATGTGATCAAGATCGTGGACATGGTGCCAAAGGCCATTGTGTCGCCATGTGCGAAATTCGAGAACCGCAGGATGCCGTAGATCAGCGTGACGCCAAGCGCCCCAAGGGCAAGCTGCGCGCCGTAGGCCAGGCCCGGCACGAAGACGAAATTAAGAAAGGCCACGAGGGCGTTAAGGGCGTCCATGTTTCAGACAACTCCGCATTCAAGATAGGTGATCAAAGGGGCCGTTTGCACGCCAGCAATTGGGGAGGCGTCGAAGGTAAGGTGCGTGAATATCGCGGCACCCTGCGGCAACAGCAGCGACGAGATTTGCGCAGGGCCAGAGGACCAGACAAACGGCCCTTGGGTGCTGAGGCGTGTGGCGGTGACGGTTTGGCCGTTGGCGATCAGGGTATATGCGCCCGTGCCGTCCGCTGCGACGTCGCGCGGCGCAAAGGCAAATTGCATCGTTTGTGTGCCGTCAACCACCGTGCAATCAAGCGAGATCAGGCCGCCTTCGGCATGCACAAGAGCGGGCAGTAGGGCGAGTATCGTGACTAGCCAGCGCATGTGCCCTCCATCCGCAAACCTGTGCGATCGTCGATGTAAAAGGCCGATCCATCGGCATGGACCATGAACAACACATGGGCGCCGCCACCGCCCTCGGCCCAGAACCCGCGGCTCTCGCCCATGACGATGGCCTCGGCGGGGAACCGTGCGTTGCCCATCTGAACGGTGGTGACTTTGCGCCGGGGTGGCTCGTTTGGGTCATGCGCGGGCGCGAACTCGTCGCGGTTGATGTCAAAGGCAATCGCCACCGCCTCGCAGCCGCCAGTGGGGCAGGGTGCCGCCACTTCGCAAGCCAAGCTGTCTGCGGCGGCCATAGGCGCCAGACAGGTGAGAGGGGCGGCAAAACGCATCATCCCGGAATGGCCTCGCAAGTGCCGTAGTATCCGATAAAAAAGCCGTCTTCGACGAAGGATGTGATGTATTGTGCCGCACCATCCGGGGCCACGGTAAGCGTATGGGACACAGGGCCGCTCAGAGACGCAAAGCCCAAGGCAAGCCCGTCGTCTTGTGTGCTAAGGACACCAATGATGGTCTCGGCATCCGTGGTTATTGAGGCCATCGCCGGGTCTTGCGCGGCTGATGTGCCTTGATCCGTCTCTTCGATTTCAAACGCAAAGGATGTCTCGGCGCAGGCGTCGCCCGCAAAACATTCTTGATCAAAATGACAGGCGAACTCAGCGGCCCATGCGGGTGTCGACGCTGTGATCAATAGGCCTGCGTACAAAATTTGGCGCATCTTATCCTCCCAAGAACGTGCGGCGCACGTTGTCATCGGCCATCAGCTCTTGGCCCGTGCCCGTATGCGCGTTGGCGCCCTGCACCAGAACATAGCCAACATCCGCGATATTAAGCGCCTGCCGCGCGTTTTGTTCCACCATCAGGATCGTGATGCCCGCGCGGGCCACCTCAATGATCCGGTCGAACAATTCATCCATCACGATGGGCGACACCCCGGCCGTGGGTTCATCAAGCATCAAGACCTGCGGTTGTGTCATCAAAGCGCGGCCCACGGCCACTTGCTGGCGCTGACCACCGGACAATTCGCCAGCGTTCTGATGGCGTTTATCGCGCAGGATCGGAAACAGATCATAGACCTGCTCAATCGTCGCTTTGATATCGTCGCGCCGAAGGAACGCGCCCATCTCAAGGTTTTCTTCCACGCTCATTGATGGGAAAATATTCGACGTTTGCGGCACGAAAGCCATGCCTTCTGCCACGCGGGCCTGTGGCGTCAGATTGGTGATATCCTTGCCGTTGATCCGCACAGCGCCGCTGCGCAGATTGAGCATACCAAACACCGCCTTCATCGCCGTCGATTTGCCAGCACCATTGGGGCCAACAATCACGGCGATCTTGCCCTTCTCCACGCTGATCGTGCAGTCGTGCAGGATATCCGCGCCCTTGCCATAACCGCCGGTCATGGCCTCGCCGATAAGGAATGGGTCGGTCATTATGCACCCACCTGTTCTTTGTTTTTCAAACCCGTGCCAAGATAGGCCTCGATCACCGCTTCGTTTTGCATGATCTCGTCGGCGGATCCTTGGGCCAGCACTTTGCCTTCGGCCATCACGATCACTGGATCGCAGAGCTTTTTGATGAAATCCATGTCGTGCTCGATCACGCAGAAGGTATAGCCGCGCTCTTTATTGAGGCGGATGATTGCGTCGGCGATTGTCATGAGAAGCGTGCGGTTCACGCCCGCGCCGACCTCGTCGAGGAAGACGATTTTGGCGTCGACCATCATCGTGCGGCCCAGCTC
>JALZWD010000203.1 GCA_023300365.1 Flavimaricola sp.
ACTTCGCGCACCGACCGGTCCACGACCACGGTGTGATCATTCACCAAATCCCGCGCCGCAACCAATACTTCGTCGGTGTTAAACAAGGCCTGCGCGCGCGCACCGCGCAACATCATCCGGTGATCGGGCGAGACCAAAATACTCGCATCCGGCACACCTTTATCAAGCGCGCCTTCACGCAAACGGATCGGTGTCAGATGGGGCATCGCCTGCAACCGCGCCCCCGATACGCGCCGCGCACCGATCCACAACACCTCTTCACACCCGTTGTCCTTGGTCTGAACCCGAACGCCCTCTTCCAAATCCTCTACCCGCATTGGGCCATCTTCGGTCAGGATCATGGTGCCCGGCGTAAAACAGATCACCCCACCGGGGGCATCCGCGTCGCCATTACGGGCCTCGGTTTCAATATTATGGCTCACCACCCAAAGATCGGTGTGGCGCGGCGGTACATGGCCAATAAACATCGCCAAAGGCGGTTTGCCCGGCGCGGTCTCAATCACCGTCACTGTCCATGTTTCATGCCCGTCCGTGACGGTGAACCCCGCCTCATTTAGCGGCACATCCACGTCAATCGCATCCAAACGTGTGGTATTGGCGGCCACAGCGCCCAAAAGACGGCGCACCGAATGTGCCGCGCGTTTCCTTAGATCTGCCACACCAATCGCATCACACAATGGAAATACGCCCGCGGGCCCGTCCACCCGTACAGTATCCCCGGTCCAGCTCCACGCCGTGCCAACGCTCAGCGCTGACAATGGTGCGGACCACTGGCCATCCAGTTCTGTTTGCGACCAAGAAATGACAAACGTGCCTCCAAAGCCCGTTCCCATATCCGTTCTGCCTCTTGCCTCAATTTATCATACCAGCGTCTTGTGCGCCGACTTATTAATAAAGGTTAACAGGCTGAGTTTTCAAAAAGCAAGTTCACTTGTGAATGATTCGTTAACTTAATTTCAAAAGTTGAAATTAAGCTTCACCCCTCCCACGACCTGCCCTTCGCTTTGCCCTTCAAATTCACGCGAAAGATATGTGGTGCCATAAAAAACCGACATTTCATCAGCTATTTGCCAATGCACACCGGCACGCGCACGCCATCTGACGTCTTCAAGCACAAATCCTTGGTCTTCGGGTAAATAGATGCTCGAAAACACTTGTGATAAATCCGCACCGGCAACAAAGCTAAGGCCCGCAAGGTTTCCGTCATGCTCAACCCCCCGGATCAATTGCCCGCTTACGCCGTCGCGCACCATCAAATCACGTTGCCCAACCTGCCCGAGGATCACATCGGCGCCAAACCGAACAATATCCTCGGCGCCGGCCTGTGCCTCAACAAACGGTCGGACCGACATCCTCTCCGACATGCGCACAGGATAGGACAATTCCGCTGTCCCGGCCAAATGCACCGCATCCTCTAATTCGCGCTCAACACCCGGCAATGACGGCAGGGAAAACAAATCGTGGAAACTATCTTGGAAATCCGACACCCCGGTTTGCGGCCCAATCGCCACCAAATCCGCCCCAAGGCTCACATCCGCGGCCCCGAACCCTACGTGCGAATGCACACCAAAGCTCAGCATCCCAACAAACGGTCGGTCATCAACATCGCCCAACCCGCGTTGGGGTGTAATCACTTGGCTCTCAAAACGATATTCCAACAGCCCACCAACACGCTCGGGCCGCTCTCCCGACCAACTATCGCCGCGAATGACGGAAAACCGATAGCTGCCGCTGCGCCAACGATCCCCCCCATCCCCGAAAAAATCGTTCGTGAACAATCGCGCTGTTCCCAACGTACGGTGTTCTTGCGCCTCCGCGACGGACGCCACGGCACAGCCGGCCCCAAGGGCCCATGCAATCCACGTTTTCATTCAGAATCCTCGGCAAAAAGAGTAAACAATGCAGTAGCCGAACAGGCTGAACAGGGCATTACCAAGGCAAGGATGTGAAATTAAAATTGGCCACACAAAACGCGCACCAATTTAGGTGGGCCTGTCGCAAAACAGCATCAAATTAACGCGGGCCAAGGCCACACATTGCCACAAGACGGCGCATAAATCGGTGCCCTGCGGCCCTTAAATCACCCACATTTTGAATAGCCACATGATCCACAGGTCATACAGCCCTCAATCATGCGCAATCCATATTCGCCACAACTGCTACAGGCTTTGCCGCCGGGTTTGCTCATCGGGTTTGAGAGGGTCACGATATCGCTATGCGGATCGGTCTTCAGGCCCGCCCCCTCTTGGGCAATAAACCCGGTCGCTACCATATGCCGCTCAATTGTGCTGCCAATTGCGGCCAAAATGCTGGGCACATATTTGCCCGCCATCCACGCGCCACCGCGCGGATCAAACACCGCCTTGAGCTCTTCCACAACAAACGACACATCGCCGCCGCGCCGAAACACCGCCGAGATCATCCGCGTGAGCGCCACGGTCCACGCAAAGTGCTCCATATTCTTGGAATTGATAAACACCTCAAAGGGCCGTCGCTGCCCCTGATGGATAATGTCATTCACGGTTATATAGATCGCATGCTCGCTATCGGGCCACTTCAGCTTATAGGTCGCCCCTTCCAAATCCGTCGGCCGATCCAGCGGCTCAGACATGTAAATCACTTCACCAGCGTGCGCATCAGCAACGATTTCTTTAGTGTTTTCAGCATCTTGCCCATCCGGACTTTCGCATGCGAAAAGGCCGGATTCTGCCTTAGATTCCGCGGGCTTATCTTGCGAAACTTCCAACACCGAGCCCGTCACATCATTGGGCCGATACGTCGTACACCCCTTACAGCCGCTATCCCAGGCCTCCATGTAAACCTCTTTGAACGCGTCAAAGCTGATGTCTTCGGGGCAATTGATCGTCTTGGAAATGCTGCTGTCGATCCACTTTTGCGCCGCTGCCTGCATCCGCACATGGTCCAATGGCGCCAGCGTTTGGGCGTTCACAAAATAATCCGGCAAGGGCTCATCCCCCTTGAGATCACGCCAAAGCTGAACGGCGTAATCCACCACCTCTTCCTCGGTTTTGGTGCCATCTTTTTGCAAGACCTTGCGGGTATAGGCATAGGCAAACACCGGCTCGATCCCGCTCGATACATTGCCCGCATAAAGGCTTATCGTGCCCGTCGGCGCGATCGAGGTCAGCAACGCATTGCGAATGCCATGCGCGCGAATTTCGCTGCGAACGTCCTCGTCCATCTCCATCATCGCCCCCGAGGCAAGGAACTTATCCGCATCAAACAGCGGAAACGCCCCCTTCTCTTTGGCAAGCTCAACACTCGCCAAATAGGCCGCGCGGGCAATTTGTTTCATCCAAGCTTCGGTCTGTGCCGCCGCTTCCGGTGAGCCATAGCGCAACCCAACCATCAACAACGCATCGGCCAACCCCGTGACGCCAAGGCCAATCCGCCGTTTGGCTTGCGCCTCTGCCTGCTGCGCTGGCAGCGGGAATTGCGATGCATCCACCACATTATCCATCATCCGAACCGCAGTGGCGACAAGGTCGTCCAAGGCCTCTTCATCCAATTTCGCTGCGAAATCGAACGGATCAGACACCAGCCGCGCCATATTGATTGAGCCAAGCAAACAAGCCCCATAGGGCGGCAATGGTTGCTCACCACATGGGTTGGTCGCCGCAATCGTTTCGCAATAATTTAAGTTGTTCATCGCATTGATCCGGTCGATGAAAATCACCCCCGGCTCGGCGTAATGAAACGTCGCCTGCATGATGGTGTCCCAAAGTTCGCGGGCCTGAATGGTGCGGTACGTTTGGCCGTCAAACACCAGATCCCAAGGCTTATCGGCCTTGACCGCATCCATAAACGGATCGGTAATCAGGACCGACATGTTGAACATCCGCAAACGCACCGGATCGCTTTTCGCTGCGATAAACGCCTCAACATCCGGGTGATCGCAACGCATCGTCGCCATCATCGCCCCGCGCCGCGACCCCGCCGACATGATCGTGCGGCACATCGCGTCCCAGACATCCATAAACGACAACGGGCCAGAGGCATCCGCCGCCACGCCCTTAACGGCCGCCCCTTTTGGCCGGACCGTGCTAAAATCATACCCGATCCCGCCGCCCTGCTGCATGGTCAGTGCGGCTTCTTTGAGCATATCAAAAATGCCGCCCATGCTGTCGGGCACCGTGCCCATCACAAAGCAATTAAACAACGTAACCGACCGCGCCGTACCGGCCCCCGCCGTAATCCGGCCTGCGGGCAAATATTTGAAATCTTCGAGGGCCGCGTAGAATTTCTTTTCCCAAACCTTGGGCTTTTCCTCAACCGACGCCAAAGCCCCGGCAATACGGCGCCAGCTGTCCTCAACGGTTTGATCAATCGGCGTTCCGTCGGCTTCTTTAAACCGGTACTTCATATCCCAGATTTGTTCGGCAATTGGGGCTGCAAAGCGGGTCATATCGATCTCTTTTCGCTGCGAAAGTGTGAAACGGGGACGGAAAAGTTATCCACAAGCAGTGGAGATAACAATA
>JALZWD010000204.1 GCA_023300365.1 Flavimaricola sp.
GTCGTGACTGATGAACAAAAGCGTGGTTTTTTCTTTGCGCTGAATTTCCATTAGCAGGTCTGTCACCGCCGCTTGAACCGACACATCAAGCGCGGAAACGGGCTCATCTGCGACAACAATACGGGCGCCGCCCGCAAAGGCACGCGCAATTCCAACCCGCTGTTTTTGACCACCAGACAACTGGCGCGGCATGCGATCGGCAAACGCACGTGGCAGCTTCACAAGGTCAAGCAGCGTTAACATCCGTTCGCGGCGCTCGGCCTCGTTTGCGCCAATTTTAAAAATCTCAAGCGCTCGAATGATCTGACGCCCAACGGTCATTGATGGGTTGAGGGTGTCAAATGGGTTTTGGAACACCATCTGAATATCGGCAACGGTGCTGGTCTCTCGGTCTTCAATCGGGATTGCGCCAATCTCGCGGTTGTCTAACAAGACCGACCCCGAAGTCGCCGTCTCTAGTCCCATTAGGACCTTTGCAAACGTAGACTTCCCACAACCAGATTCTCCAACAATTGCGAGGGTCTCGCTTTCATGGGCCTCAAAGCTGAGGGTTTCATTGGCCTTAACCACCTTCTTTTCGCCACCGCCAAGCAGGGCGCTTGCGGCAACTTCGTAATACTTCTTCAGGTCATCCATCCTCAGGACAACATCGCCAACCGGCGCCTTTTCTTTTACTTCGGCCACCTCAATGGGCGCATCCCAGTCAATCTCGCGGGCGCGGTGACACCGGGTTTCATGCCGTACATCCCCCGGCACGGGTTCCATTAATATTTCGCCATTATCACAGCGACCCGCTTCAAAATAATCGCACCGTGGCCCAAAATTGCATCCTTGTGGCCGCTCATGGGGCAATGGGAAATTGCCCGGAATGGCGATCAAAGGTCGCGCGTTTTTGTCTGCTCCGGGCAGGGGGATCGAACGGAAAAGCGCTTGGGTGTAGGGATGGCGCATTTTGTCAAAGACGTCTTCAATGCTGCCCCGTTCAACAGCCTCGCCAGAATACATCACGCAAATCCGGTCACAGGTTTCCAAAACAAGGCCAAGGTTATGCGAGATGAACAGCATCGATGTGCCGTACTTTTTGCCCAGATCCTTAACCAGTTCTACAACGGCGGCCTCAACCGTGACGTCCAACGCGGTGGTGGGTTCGTCAAGGATAAGCAACGACGGTTTGGACATCAGAGCCATCGCAATCACGATACGCTGCTGCTGCCCTCCAGAAAGCTGGTGGGGAAAGCTGCTTAGAATACGTTTCGGATCAGGCAGCTTAACGTCTGTCACAACTTCAAGCGCGCGGGCATAGGCCTCAGATTCACCAATGCCTTCGTGGATCATCGGCACTTCCATCAATTGCTTGCCGATCTTCATTGCCGGGTTCAAGGATGCCATAGGTTCTTGGTAAATCATGGCAATCTTGCTGCCGCGGATATCGCGCAGGGCTTCTGGCGACATCTCGCAAAGGTCTTCACCTTTAAACTTAATAGAGCCACCGACGATGCGTCCATTGACGCCCAAATCCTGCATAACGCCCAGCGCCACTGTGCTCTTGCCGCACCCGGATTCTCCAACCAAACCCAGCGCCTCGCCGGGCATGATCTTGGCCGAAAAGTCCATCACCGCAGGGATTTCACGCAAACGAGTGAAGAAGGAAATCGAGAGTTTCTCAATCTCCAAAATTGGGGCGTCTTGGTCTTGATCAGACATCGGATAAGCCCTCCAAAAAGCTACTGTTCATAACGCTTATCAAAACCACCGCACTGTGCATTCGCATCAATCCCTCAGGCTTTCTTCACGCAAACCATCGGCAAGCAGATTGAGGCCTAAGACCAAGGTCAAAAGCGCCACGGCTGGTACAAGAGCAGGGTGGGGGAACGCAGACAGCAAACGCCGCCCTTCGTTGATCGTTGATCCCCAGTCTGGGCTCTCTGGCGGCAAGCCGAGGCCAAAAAATCCCAAGGTTCCCAGCAGGATTGAGGTATAGCCAATGCGCAAACAAAAATCGACAATCAGCGGCCCGCGCGCGTTGGGTAGTATTTCCCAAAGCATCACGTACCACGGCCCCTCACCACGTGTCTGTGCTGCGGCAACATAGTCGCGGGTTTTGATATCAAGTGTTAAGCCGCGCACAATCCGGAAAACGGTGGGCGAGTTAACGAAAACCACCGAAACAAAGACCACGAGAATGCCGCTGGGAATATCAAACAGATCAAACGCATCTGGCAGGAATTCAAAGATCGTGCCGTCTTGCGACAAGAGTGATAGATAGCCCCACAACAGCACACCAAGAACGGCGATCAAGAGCGGTGTGCGAACAGAGGGCTGCGTATGATAGCGCGAATTGAGCAAGACCGCGAAAAACACTAGCGGAAAGCCGAACAAGAACGCGGCCATTATCGAAGGAATACCCGTCTGCACGATCTCGGGCGTGACAAGAAGATAAAAGAGCAAGATCACAGGAAAGGCCAACACGAGGTTGGCAATGAACGACAAAACCATATCGAGCTTGCCGCCGAAGTATCCTGCAGGCAAGCCAAGGGTGATGCCCACCATAAAGGCAAATAGCGTGGCCAAAGGCGCAATCATCATCACAATTGTTGAGCCATGGACCATCCGGCTAAAGACATCACGGGCAAGGTTGTCACCGCCAAGGATATAATGCCCCCCCGGTGCCATCTCATCCGCCCCAGACACCACAAAGCCAGGGTTTTTATTCTTCATTCCAGACAATTGTCCAAGGGGATCATGGGTGGCGATCATATCAAAAACGCCGGTGAATACGGCCGTAAAGACCCAAAACATCACCAAGGCAAAGCCGATCATACCAACGGTATTGTCAAAAAGTTTGCCATAGATCCCTAAACGCCGCTTGAAACTGATTGAGACGGCAAAGGTCACGATCAGAGCGATCCAGACGGGTATAAATTGCTTCGAAATCGCACCTACAATACCGCCGTATCCATAAGGTGCCAAAGCTCCGACGCCGAGGTAGGCTACAATCAAAGCTACGACGGCCACCAAGAGCCATTTCACCGCTTTTTCAACCATGCCAAAGGCACCCGTTCGGCCCGCCAATGTACCATCGCGATTTGATTGTAACGTGACGGGGGCCGCAAAAAACGACAACACAATCATCGCGACTGCGCCAATTGCCAAAAGCACCACGGCCATGGCGAACACCGGGTTAATGATTGCGCCAAATGCACCGGTCCAGTTGAGAGGTTCCATCGCCAATACTCCCTACGAAATCCGGATGCGTGGGTTAAGATAAACATAGCCGATGTCTGAAATCAGCTGCGTTACCAACACGACCAAAACTGAGACAACGGACACGCCAAGCAAAAGTTCGATGTCGTTGTTCCCAGCCGCTTCGACCAACGTCCAACCAAAGCCCTTATAGTTGAACAGCGTTTCGACGATCACCACCCCATTCAAAAGCCACGGAAACTGCAACATGATCACGGTAAACGGCGCAATTAATGCGTTGCGCAGGGCGTGTTTCATAACGATGTTGCGGAACGATACGCCCTTAAGGCGGGCGGTACGGATATATTGCGCTGTCATCACTTCCGTCATGCTGGCGCGTGTCATGCGTGCGATATAGCCCATGCCATATAGTGCAATTGTCAGAACGGGCAGGGTAAAATTAAGAAAGGTTGCGTCATCCATCGCGCTGGTGGCCGAGCCGTTGAACCATCGCAATCCCACCGCCGATGACGCAAAGACTGTGATGAAGACAACACCCGACACATATTCCGGCGTCGCTGTCGTTACGATCGAAAATGTCGACAACGTACGGTCAAGTCGCGAGCCCTCTTTCATACCCGCCAACACACCAATAATCAGCGCGCCGGGTACCATAACAAGGGTCACCCAGAACATCAGCTTGCCGGTAAGCGCCAGACCACGCCAAACGACTTCGCCCACATCCTTGCGGAACACTGTCGACCAGCCCCAATCCCCCTGCATCACCCCACAAAATGTGGCAGGATCAGGTTCGGACACTGTGGGATCATAAGGCGCCAGCCCCTCCAAGGGCATACACCGACCAAAACGGCGGCCTTCGTCATTTGTATGGGTCCAGCCCGGCAATACCCCAAGCCATTGGCCGTAACGTTGAAAAAGTGGGTCGCTGTATCCATTGCGGTCAAGCCAACTGGCGACCTCTTCATCGGTGATACGACTGCCCAATTCGGACTTGGCGATTTTCTCGAGGTTTGGCCCAAGATTGGTAAGGAAAAACACAATGAAGGTCAGGCAAAGCGCCGTGATCAGCATGGTGGCAACGCGGCTGGCCAGAAATCTAAGCATAAAGGGGGACAGTCCTTAGCAACAGGCTGGGGGGGCAACGGCCCGTTTGGGCAGGCGACGGATCAAAAATGCATCAAAACGCGGGGCCAAGCGATGGCCCCGCGTCGTTTGATTTGCAGGTCTAAACAGGCCCTTAGGCCTCAACCCACCACTTATAGTGGTGATGCTCAAACGTTGGGTGCATGTCCGTATCATGCACACCCGCGCGCGCGTGGCGATACAGCGACCGCCAGAACGGCTGGATCATGACACCCTCGTTTTGCATGATGGCCTCGATCTTGGCCATCACCTCGCGGCGTGCGTCCGCATCCGCGATTGAGTTGGCTTCTGACAACAACGCGTCGAATTCAGCGTTGCTAAAGGCGGATTCATTCCAAGCCACACCCGATTTATAGGCCAAGGCCAAAACCTGAACGCCCAGCGGACGCATGTTCCACTCGGTCGCCGAGAACGGATAGTTGGCCCAGTCGTTCCAGAACGTAGAACCAGGAAGAACGGTCCGCTTCACGTTGATACCCGCGTCGCGCATTTGGGCCGCAACACTATCGCACGAGGCCGATTGCCATGCATCGTCGATGGAGATCAGTTCAAACTCGGTGTCGCCATGACCTGCAGCATCAATACCAGCTTTGGCAGCCGCACCATCTGTCACAAGCGGCGCCAATTCGGCGTACTCAGGGTGAATTGGGCAAACGTGGTGGTTCTCGGCAACCGTGCCAAGGCCATTATATCCCAGCTCAAGAACAATCGCGTTGTCCACGGCCATCTGGATTGAATTGCGCACGTCGGCGTTGTCATATGGTGCGTTGTTTTGGTTAAAGCGCACACAAAGCGTCGCGGATGTCACCGCTTCGTTTTTGTCCCAGCCGATGCTGTCAAAGATATCCACGAAATCACCAGATGTCTGGTACGTTACGTCGATCTCGCCGGATTCCGCACCCGCCAACATCGCCGCAGGGTCGGTGCCATAGTCGATGTATTCGATACGATCGAGGTATGGACCACCATAAACATCAGTTCCCCACCATGTGTGGTTTTCATTGCGTACCAAGACCTGCTTGATACCCACTTCGGATGTTTCTGGAAGGTAAGGGCCCGTACCGATTGGGTTTTCCGCACTGTCACCACCAACGTAGCTCGCGTGCATTACCGCGGCTGGATAATCGGCCATACCGATGATCACTGTGATGTCAGGCGCGTTGAGCACCAATTTAACCGTCATATCGTCGACCACAGTGATCGCGCCATCGCGGGCCACGCCAGTGTCGGCGTCAATCAAGCTGGCCATACGCGCAGCCATTGAGTTGCCCTCAACCGTGCTGTCACACCAACCGCTGATGTTGCGTGCCACATCTTGTGCGGTGAATGCATCACCGTTGTTCCATGTCACGCCAGGGCGGACATTCAGCATGAATTCTGTCGCATCGTCATTGGCGTCCCAGCTCTCAAGGAGCATGCCGCGCAATGTGCCGTCGCCATTGTATTCAACAAGGTACTCGATCCAACCACGCTGAAAATTCGCCATTTCTGACCAATCAAAGGTACGCGGATCTTTCAGGGCCTTGGTCTCCATCTGCATGCGCAATGTGCCGCCCGTTTGGGCGTGGCCAGCCGCGCGGGCAGGGGCCGCAAGGCCGATCAGGCCATATGAACCAACCGTGGTGACACCAAGTGCCGTGGCACGGGTCAGGAACTCGCGGCGATCAATATGCCCCGCTTTGTGTTCTTGGGCATACATTTCCGCAGTCGGATGTTCTGTGGCTTTGATTTTTGAGTGGTGCGTCATCTTAACTCTCCCTGAGACACTAATAATCGTTCGTCGCCGGTCCTTACTGGTCCGGTTCGTGTTTATTTTTATGTTCGCACGATCTCCCGCCGCGCAACTTATTCAGCCTGAGTATTTCGGCATATTAAAAGCGCTTCGGTCAACAGGCTGTTTTACCTTTGTGAAGTCCGTTTGCGACACAACCATAGCCTGACAGCGACACAGCCCAAGCGCAACCCGCCAACGAAACTGTGTTGAGAGCCTTAAGATCGGCGAAACTGGGTGGGTGTCTGCCCTGCGCGGCTTTGAAAGCTGCGGGCAAAGTATGCCGGTGAGGCAAAACCAAGCTGGGCT
>JALZWD010000205.1 GCA_023300365.1 Flavimaricola sp.
AATAGGGACCAGTCAGGTTTTGACTGGCCTCAAGTGTTGCCGAGGCAATAGCATCCAACTGCAGAACAGGAACAATGTTATTCGCAACCAGCGCCCCTTCAGACGGCCGGCCATCTTTGTGATTTCGGAAGCTAATCCAAGGCCAGTTTGCGGTAGGGTCGGAGGCATTGACAACAGTATTATGTACTATCTGAGAGTTTAGGCCGCCCGCAATGGTGATCCCGTGATATGACGTCACGCTAATGATATTATTTTCGATGACAGTGTCGCGGAACATGCCATCAAACATGCCTATTCCTTGTAAGTGACAAGAAAAGTCTGGTCGAGCTTCCGAGGTCCATTCCAAAATAATGTTGGAGTGGATATTCAACCCCGTCACGATTCCCGTACCGGGGACGCTATCAGGGCCCAAGGACCAAGACTGAAATCCATCCGCATGGTTGCTGTCAATTTGCACACAATCATGTATAAGATTGCCGGCAATCACGGAGCGATCTCCTAACGCACGGATACCGTCAGCGCTAAAACCACTGATCGTATTGTTTGTTACCACCGCATCAGATCCGAATACCGATAGCGCAAGATAGAGCCCAGTGAGAGTATTGTTCTGCGCATGGCTGTCAGGGCCACGTAATAAGATGCCACTATATTTCAGTCGTTCCCAATCGGAGAGATCCCAATTCGGATAACCTGCCGCATCCTCAGTAGAACGAATATCCATATTGCGCAAAACTATGTGGGATGTATTAGGATCCGCGCGAACAAGGTGCCGCCTGTCGACAGAAACTGTTGGCCAAACCGCGATCCGATCTAGCGTCAAGTTATGGACGTTCCGGAGGTAGATATACTCAAAGTGGGCGATACCTATTTCAGGGCCTTGGATCATAACAGTTTGTTCAAATTGTCCCGCCGTCAAATCAAGGACACCATAGCGCCCTGCCGCTAAGGCAATGACATCACCACCTTGTATTTCCCCAGATGCAAGAGCTGTATCAAGAGAAGCCCAAGGTGCTTGGGCGGTGCCTAACTGTTGGCCTGTAGTCGCGGGATCAACGAAATAAGTCTCTGCAGTAGCGCTGGTTACGCTCAGAGCAAAGAGTCCTCCCCAAAAAATGCACAACAAACGCACAACAAAAGAGGTAATCTCGGCTATTTTACGCCTTAAATTCCGAATAAATCCTGCGACAGACAGATCTCGGTCTGTGGCAACGATATGAATGCAGTTCTGCAATAAAAAAGTGGCTACGGGCAATCTGATGATCCTATACACACGCTTCCCTCCAAGTAACGACGCAACTGCCACAGAGGATGTCACAACTCTCGCTCCTGAGCACGAGAAAAATGTTGTGACTGAAGCCTCTGGGCGCACACCCTCTGTTAGCAAGACGTCACTGCCTCTTGTAGTTGCTCTTTTTATTATTAGCCTATTTTTGCCCTTCTATTTCTACCTTGGCAGTGTCTTAATATCGCCAGCCCGTTTAATCCTTTTAGCAACAATCGTCCCTATTATGTGTCTGTGGGCTGCAGGGAAATGCGGAAAAATAATCTTCGCTGATATTCTTGTGATCTTACTCTCGATTTGGATGTTTTTAACGTTTAATTTAGATGGTGGCGCATCAACTTTTGAGTATTCTGTTCTCTCTGTTGTAGAAACGATCACCCCTTATTTTCTCGCACGTTACTTTGTAAGATCGCTGGACCACTATGAGACGATGTGGCGCCTGTTACGCTGGCTTATTTTT
Source organism: Flavimaricola sp. (assembly GCA_023300365.1). Taxonomy (GTDB): domain Bacteria; phylum Pseudomonadota; class Alphaproteobacteria; order Rhodobacterales; family Rhodobacteraceae; genus JALZWD01. Next base: position 1,743 of record JALZWD010000205.1, read on the forward strand.
CTATTGTTACCAGCAGCACTCATTGAATCATTAACTGGATTTCGAATCTATAACACTTTTTTTGGTTTTGTGTTTCCAACGCATCCTTGGGTCAATTACGAACCAAGACTAGGCATGTTTCGAGCGCAAACAGTATTTGAGCACCCCATCCTATATGGGGTTATGATCGCTTTTTGCGTCATTCCTATCTTTACTCTCATGAGGCAAACTCGGAATATCAAGAGCAGTAGCTTTAAAGTTCTCCCAGTTGTAGCAGCCACTTTCTTGTCTTTGTCTGCCGGTGCGTGGATGGGTGCAATCCTTCAAATTATGTTGGCAATATGGGATCGAACTCTAGCCTCTTTTAAGGCGCGCTGGAAACTGCTTGGCTTCCTGTTTTTCATATTATACCTGGTAGTGGAATTGGGTTCCAACCGTCCCCCTTTTCAGTTCTTTTCCGGGTATTTGGCATTTGACAGCTACACGGCATATTGGCGCTATTTGATTCTGACCCATGGCCTCGAAAATGTGTATGATATGCCCATTTTAGGTCGGGGATTAAACGACTGGACGCGTCCTGCATGGATGCATTCCGCCAGTATCGACAACATCTGGCTGGTATTTGCGATGCGCCACGGTATTCCTGGTTTTATCGTATTTCTTGGCGCCTATGCTATGGCCGTTATCAACATGGCACGTGCCCGGCCCATCTCAAAACGAATACAAAATCATCGCAAGGCTCTCGTCTTCTCACTAAGCGCTTTGGGTGTAGCGATTATCACCGTGCACCTCTGGAGTGCCACCTATTACTTTATGATGTTCATGCTGGGTGCTGGGGCCTGGTTTTCACAGGTCCCACAAGAGGACACACCGCGTAAAGGCGTGCGTGATACGGTCACACCGGGGTCAAATATGCGCGTCAGACCGTCTTTCGTTGCAGGCCAAGACGTCGCCCCAAGCCAAAAGGCATAGGGTCAAATACCGTCTGCCTTAAGACCGTGATCGTCAACATAACCGTCAGGCTCACCAAGGCGCACAAAGTGGCAATTGCAGCTCCTTCGATGCCAAAGCGCGGAATCAAAAGCATGTTAAGCGTAAGGTTGAGCGCGATTGCCATAAGATTGGCATAGAGCACTGTGCGCTCGCGGCCCAACATAACCATGATCGTCGAAACCGGTCCAAAAACCAGGGCAAAAAATTGCGCTGCTAAAAGGATCCGCATTGCCGGAGCGGCTGGCACAAAATCAGGGTGAAATAAAGCAAGGTAAAGCTCGGCCCCAATAAAGAGCACAATGCAAAGCGTTGTACCCAACCCAAAGGCCGCCAATGCACATTGCCTGATAAGATGCTGTGCTTGCCCCATTTCTTTTGAAGCAATCGCGCGGCTAAGCATTGGTCCCATGACCTGCATCGCAATTGCGTTGGCAATTAAGATCAAATCAACCGCCCGAGACGCCGTCCGGTACCGCCCAACTTCAAGATCAGTGCTTAGCAAGCCCACCATAATGACATCAAGGTTGGTTTGTAATTGATTAGCGACATACCAAACCAGCAACGGCAAGGAGCTGCCCAACCAGAACAATCTCTCGTAAGATACCTCAGTTGGGGGGGCCGTCAGTTGATCCTTCAATCCCCGGCGAATTAATACAAACATGATAGGCAAGATCAAAATCATCACAATAATCGCGATCGTGAACACATCACTTGCCGTCAGCGACACACTAAACAAAAGCAGAAGAAGAATTGTGCCCAAGAACAATCCTTGCCGCACCAGATTTTCAATAACATGCGATATGACGACACGCTGAAGCGCGTTCATAATAGCAGCCATAGTCAGAAGCGTTGCCTGTAAAAAAGCCGCCAAGGCCACAAGAAACCATCCCACCGTAAGCACTAGGTAGTTTTGGCTTTCAAGCCACAACAGAATGCCGGCAACCATCAACGTCATGGTCAAAATCATCAAGAAACCGGCGCGTATGTAGCCGTAAAGCCTGCCACTTTTCTGCTCGACAATATAGCGCGGCAATTCCCGCACAGCGAGAGGGTCAAGTCCCAGGCCCACGATGGTTCCGAGGATGACAGCCCAAGTGAAGGCATAAGAATACGCACCAAAACCTTCGGCACCTAATGTGCGGGCGATGAGGATTGACCCACCGAATTGTAGGCCCAATCCAACAAAGCGCACAATAATCGAAGCGCCGAAACGGTTTAAGAACGATGGCGCACCACGTAACTTGGGAACAGGTAGTCGCATTGACGCTCTTTCATTTGCAAGGCCAGTTGACCTGTGTACAATCACGTCTATCGTGCGGCCTCAATACCATTGTCTTCCCGACAGCTCTTCAACGTGGCCTGTTGTGCAGAGTTCCCCAAACACCACAACATTGTATTGTTAATGTTCGCTGCGTACAAAACTACTAGATG
>JALZWD010000206.1 GCA_023300365.1 Flavimaricola sp.
CACGCTGGCAAAGACAAAGACCATTGACGTCTCCTGCATTGTCGCCGAGGCGTCGTACAACCTACACAAGGCCGATCACACGGGCGATGTTTCGCGACACATATCCTGTTTGCGGGAAACCCTGCTGTTGTTGCCAATTGGTCAGGGCATTACGTGTGCCACTTCCGAAAATACCGTCGACACCACGCGTGTTGTAATTCAGTACATTCAAGCTGCGCTGAATGCCGCGCCGTTGTGTGCGGTCCAACCCAAGCGCCTCTTCGGCCAACCGCGCAACCCGACCGGGTTCGGCAACAATCGCCGCGATCCGCGCGCGCGCATCACTGGCAAAGCTGCCGCGCGGATACTGGTCAAGGTATCTGCGGTATTGCACAATCGTGTCTTGCGACCGGGTGCGGTTCCAAAAGTTACGTTCGTCTGCGGCGGCCTGATTGGGCACGCGCACCTGCTGACCATCCGGGTCGGTTACGATAATGCCACGCGGGCGTGCCTCGCCCACAACAACCAAACGGCGGGGCACAGTCCCTTGGGCCGTGATGCCATCATCGGCGGCCACCGACCGGGCCAATTCGGCCCCCGGCTCAACCAACTCGTCGGCCATAAACTGTGTTACGGCCTGCGGGGTTCCTTGCAAGACGGTCACGCCCTGAGGGATATTAAGCGTCCCCACGCCTTCGCGAAGCCATGTATCATGGGCACGGTCATCCGACCTTGGCGTGGCCAACATCAAGACCGCAGGCCGACGCGCACTGCTCATGACATGCATCAACGAGTCGACCGAAATCTCGGTTCTTCCAAGATTGAAATAGTCGGCCTCATCGGCATCCGCCGTCAGATACCACGTCCGTGTGCCATCAGTGACAAACCGGCCCGATAGAACCACGACAATCCGCTCAGCGTCAGGTGCTTCGCGCAAAAATCCTGTCAGCGCCCGGTGCGCAACACTCGCCGATGCTCCCACCGTCGTAATAACGTCAAACCCCGCGCGCTCAAGATGATCGCTCTGCGACGAAGCCCCCGTTCCAAGCGTGACGTTGCGCAAATCCTCGTAGATGCTGGTGCCCATAACCAGAGCAAGATCCTGCGCCGCACTGGCGCTCGCAATCAGCCCAAAGGCTGTTCCCAACAGTAATTTTCGCATAATGGCCCCCTCTCCTTCACCATCAATGGGCCAATGGGCCACATGTCCTTGATCGTCAGGCTAGGGGGGCTGGCGCCGTTATCCAATAGCTTTAAGTCCGCTTACAAACGGCATTGCCAAGAAATTTGATAACAGGCGGCCTATTTTGCGCCAAAAATCCGGTAATAGGCCCAATCGGGCAAAAACTGTGACCCGCGAAAAAGCCAAGAAAACAGCATCGGAAAGCTCTTTTTGAACCGTTCGGAATTCATGTGGTCCATAAATTCATCTGCCGCCGCCTTGGGCTCCATGATGAACGGCATATGAAAATCATTCTTTTCGGTCAGGCGGGTTTTGATAAACCCCGGATTGACCAATTGAACCTTAACACCCGTTTTACGCAGGTCGGCCTGCATGCTTTCGGCCAAGGCCATCACCCCCGCCTTGGACGCACAATACCCAATCGCGCCCGGCAATCCGCGAAAGCCCGACAGCGATCCGGTTATCACGATGTGTCCCGCATCGCGCTCAATCATCGGCCCAATAACCGCGCCAATGCAACGCGACGCCCCAAGATAGTTGATGTCGGCCATCTGCTCGGCCTTGGCATTGTCCCATGCGTCCGCGGCCATTGGCCAATACACGCCCGCCAGAAAGATCATCCCGTCGATATGCCCGATCTGTGCGGCGGCGGCTTCAACGGCCTCGCGGTCTTGCACGTCCACGGCAATGTGGCTGCCCTTGCCGGGTAATTCGGCCACCAATGCCGCCAGCTTGTCTTCGGACCGCGCGCTTACAATCACCTCGGCGCCCGCGCGACTGATGGCCAAGGCAACTTCGCGCCCCAAACCTTCACTCGCACCAATCAACCAATACCGCTTACCCTGCCACTCTTGCACCAATCTCTCCTCGTCCTAGGCCGCATTCGCCGGACGCATCGTCGCCACCAGCTCGGCCACCTTTATCCCGTATTTGCGGAATTGCGAACGGTTCATAATCGTGCCGTTCTCCATCAGATACATCCAGTCATTCACGCTTAGGACATGTCCACCGGCATCCTGGGTCAGTTGGATATCGTAATTCAGGTTCACCGCCGATCCATGCTGTTGGCCAATCCCTGTGCCCACCAGATCACCCGCTTCGGCGCGGATACTGCCGTCATTGCCAAGCGTGAATATCCATTGCCGATCCTGCACATTGCCACTGTCATATTTAAATCGTTCGGTCACGGTGCCAGTGTTGCCCTCCCACTTGGCATCGAAATTTGCGACAAACCGCGAGGTCACACGGCCCGTGGGGCCATAAATCACGCCTTCGCATTCAATCGGCCCGTTAAACCGCTCGCGCATATCAAACTGCGGCCCATCACTATAATCGGCCGGGGCCTGTGCTTGAAAGGATGCAAATCGGCTGCACAAAGCGACGGTAACCACCGCCAGCAATACTGCCATCCCAAGGGTCATCAAAAACACTGTCATCTCTCGTCCTCCAACGTGGTCACCAGCAACAAGGCTATCGCGACCAGTTTCAAAACCGATGGCACAACCGCATAAAGCACCATCAACATCCATTGTGCCTGTTCGGGATAGCTTCCCGTTCCGGCGTCATATCCAGCCCCCTCTAACAACGGCAGCAAAAGCACCGCCGCAAAGGCCAACGTAAATTTATTCATCAACGACCAAAGCCCAAAGCCTTGGCCACCATTGGGTGCCACCCGCGCCATCCGTTTGGCAAACATCGCGGGCAACAGCGTCAGGTCCGCTCCGATCGTTGCACCACTTAATACGCAGACCACCGCAAACTGGATGTGATCGCCGCTCTCCAATGTGATCGTGATGCCAAATGACGCCACCGCCGCGACCATCGCACCAAGCAATACCCGCTTGTTGCCATACCTTTGCGCCAACCTGCTCCAGAGCGGCGACGACACGGCCGCCGACAGAAAAAACAGCACCAAAAGCGCGCCTTCCCACCCTGCGGCCCCCAAACGGCCTTCGACGTAAAATAGGAACATTGTCGATGACACGGCCAAGGGGGCGGCATTCACAAAGGCAAGGATCAACAAACGCCGCGCGGTTGGGTCGGCGAATATAACGCCCATCGGCGTTGGGGCTGCGCTTTCTAAACGCCCGCGCCATTCGGGCGCCATGCCGATCATCGCGGCCAAGGTGACGGCGGCGAACCCAAAGGCAAACCACGTAAACGGCGCATCAGACACACCCATCAAAACCGTCGGCATCACCGCGGCAATACACACCCCAAGCAAGGCCCCGGTTTCGCGCCACGCCGCCAGTCGATTATGCCCGCCCGCCAAACCTTCGGCCTTGGCGACCCCTTGTCCATAAAAGTTGATCGTCAAAAACGAAAACGCCGAGAAAAGCCCCGTGATCGTACAGGCAAACCAAACATACGCATTGATTGGCGGGGTCACGGCAAACAGGCCAATCATCGACACCGCCAACACCACACAGCCCAGCGCCACAGCCACTCCCCGACGGCGCAAACGCTCAGAGAGCCAGCCAAAAAACGGGTCTTGGATCATGTCAAACAGGCGCAGCCCAAATAAAACCCATGCCAACACCGCAAGGCTCAGCCCATAGGTGTCGGCAAAGAACTTGGGCGCGTAAATATATATCGGCAAACCCGCCGCCGAAATCACCGCCCCCATCAGTGACCACGCCGGCAACCGCGTCCCAAGGGCGCTGCTCATCGGCTTACCTCATCCACAGGCGGCTCGGGCCGGGCACGATACCGCGCGCCCTTCCACCAAAGCTTAAGCGCCTGCCAATGGATCAGGGTCAGAACACGCCGCGACCCGAACGGACGGCGCACCGCAGCCCGCAAAATCCCCGCATTGCTCAATGGTTTGCGCGTGCCCGTCAGAGTGGCAATCAGGCCACCATTGCCGCGCTTGTATTCAATCCAAATCCCGATCTGCGTGGGCGTGATATCAAACCGAAAAGTATATCCCCCCTCCACCGGCTGAAACGGTGAAACGTGGAAAATCTTGTCGGCCTCAATCGTCTCGGCGCGGGTAATCTCGCGCAGATCATCGTGGCGGCACAGGTAGGAATGCCTGTCACCAAAGGTGTTGCTCACCTCGGCAATCACCGCACGCAACACACCCGCTGCGTCATGGCACAGCCAGAAACTCACCGGATTGAACACATGGCCCATGACCACCGGCTGCGCCAATAAATCAATCCGGCCCTTCAGGTCGACGTTGTTGGCGGCCAAAACCTCACGCACCCAAACGGCACCGCGCCCGTCCTTGGGCGGCCCGCCATGGTGGCGATCATGCAAGGCAAACAAACCGCGCCCATTGCGGGCAAACCAACTTGGCCCTTCAACATCCGCCTCGGCATCGAGCAACACATAGTCGATCGAATACCGAAACGCGTTTTTCACATGACCCCTGCGGCCGTGATATGTCTCGCCCGCGATATGATCGATGCCACTCACTCGGCCGCGACGCACAAAGCAGGCAAGGCCCCCAACCCGCGCACAACATCAACCGCCGACGACAGGCCATCCTCGTGAAACCCGTTCTTCATCCAGGCGCCACAAAACCACGTCGCGTTTTGCCCATTCATCGCCGCGATCTCTTTTTGTGCCGCCAATGCCGCCAAATCGTACACCGGATGCCGCAACTCGGCCTCGTCCCAAATCAACTCTTCGCGGATCGTGCGGCGGGTATTGAGCGTCACAAACAACTCATCCTCAACCAACCACGGCTGAAGCCGGTTGAGCCAATAGGTCAGGTCAATCACCGCGCTGTCCTGCTCGGCGGCCTCGGAATACACCCACGACGACCAAACAGATCGCGCCTTTGGCATCACACTGGCATCGGAATGAAACACCATCCGGTTCGCCTGATACTTAATCGCGCCCAACTGCGCCGTCTCTTCGGGGCGCGCATCCGACAACAAGCGCAACGTATCATCGGAATGCGTGGCAAAGATGACATCATCAAACGCCTCCCATTCACCACCCCATGCCTTGACCTCAACCCCGCAGGACGTACGCCGCACACCGTCGACCCCGGCCCCAAGGCGCACATCCACACCTTTGTCCAACATCGACGCCCCAAGCCGCGAGACATAGTTCACCGAACCGCCGCTGACGGTGTACCACTGATGTTGCCCCGTCACGCCAAGCAGGGCGTGGTTCTCGAAAAACCGCATCATCGCATGGGCGGGAAATTCCATGATCTTTTCCGTGGGCGTCGACCAAATCGCCCCCGACAACGGCAGCAAGTAATATTTGCGAAAATATTCACCCACCCCCAACGCATCAAGCAGCCCCGCGATGGTCATCTTGGGGTCTGCTGACAGGCGCACGGCATTCTTGTTGAAATGCAAAATGTCTCGGATCATCCGCAAAAATTTGGGATTTGCCATGTTCCGCTTTTGCGCAAACAGCGCCCCAAGGCTCGCCAATCCGTACTCAAATTGACCATCCGCAATCGAGGCCCCAAAACTCATATTCGAAGGCTCAACCGGCACGTCCAGTTCGGCAAAAAGGTCTGCCATGTGTGGATAATTGGCGTAATTAAACACTAAAAACCCGGTGTCGGCGGATTGATCGCCATGGCGCCCGCCCATCTTGGTGCGCGCATGCCCGCCCAGCCGCTTCTCGGCCTCAAACAACACGACCGAATGCTGATCGCCCAACATATGTGCGGCCCCCATCCCCGAAATACCCGCACCAATTACTGCGATCCGCTTTGGTGCCGGGGCCCCACTCATGTCATTCATTCTATGTCCGTTCTCGTGGTCGAGTTCTGTTTTATCAAGGTGATACGGACCACCGCCAAGTATGGATGCAAAGAAATTTAAAAATCGGTGATCCAACAGCACAAGCCCCACGTAACAACCTTATGCTAACAACATTAGACGCCACAAAAAACACGGATGTACGCCAGCCCGGCGCGGGCTATGGTGCCAATAGGCAGATGTTGCTTAAACGGGATCAAGGGGTTGTCGTGAACAC
>JALZWD010000207.1 GCA_023300365.1 Flavimaricola sp.
TGGGCACGGTTTTGTCCGCCGCCACCGCGACGCCCGCCCATCATATCGCCAAACAGATCGTCGAACACATCCGAGAAGGCGCTGGCGAAATCGCCTTGGCCTTGTCCGCCACCGGGGCGTTGGCCGCCGCCCATGCCGCCTTCGAATGCCGCATGACCATAGCGGTCATAGGCGGCCTTTTTCTCAGGGTCCTTTAGGACGTCATAGGCCTCGTTCGCTTCTTTGAACTGGGCTTCGGCGTTGGGATTGTCCGAGTTGCGATCAGGGTGCAGCTCTTTGGCCTTCTGACGAAAGCCTTTCTTAATTTCGGCGGCATCAGCCCCTTTGGTGACGCCCAATGTCTCGTAATAATCGCGTTTTGCCATCTTAGAGCTCCTTAGGGAGAACCCAAAGGGACCGGCCCCATGCGTGGACCGGTCCCCCCAAGTTGTCCGCTATGCCTTAGTTGGCACGCTTGTCGTCGTCGAGATCTTCGAAATCGGCGTCAACGATGTCTTCTTCGCCCGCATCCGCAGGTTCGGCTTCGTCACCTTCGGCCTCTTGGCTGGCGTTATAAATCGCCTCGCCAAGCTTCATGGCCGATTCCGTGACGTTCTGGATGCCGGACTTGATCTTGTCGGCGGTCACGTTCTCGTCCTCAAGGTCGTCCTTGAGGGCCGCGATAGCCAGCTCGATCACCTCGATGGTGGTTGGGTCCACTTTGTCCGAATGCTCTTCCATCGACTTTTCGGTCGAATGGATCATGCTTTCGGCCTGATTGCGGGCCTCGACCAATTCGCGGCGGTCCTTGTCGGCGTCGGCATTCTCTTCGGCGTCCTTGACCATGCTCTCGATGTCTTCTTCCGAGAGGCCACCAGAGGCTTGGATCGTGATCTGCTGTTCTTTGCCGGTGCCTTTGTCTTTGGCGCCAACCGAGACGATGCCGTTGGCGTCGATGTCAAAGGTCACTTCGATCTGCGGCATGCCGCGTGGTGCGGGCGGGATGCCCTCAAGGTTGAACTGACCAAGGATCTTGTTGTCCGCGGCCATCTCACGCTCACCTTGGAACACGCGCAATGTCACGGCGTTCTGGTTGTCTTCGGCGGTTGAGAAGGACTGGGATTTCTTGGTTGGGATCGTTGTGTTGCGGTCGATCAGGCGTGTGAACACACCGCCCAATGTTTCAATCCCAAGCGACAGGGGTGTTACGTCAAGAAGAACCACGTCTTTGACGTCGCCCTGCAAAACACCGGCCTGAATGGCGGCGCCCATGGCAACCACTTCGTCGGGGTTCACACCCTGATGCGGCTCTTTGCCAAAGAATTTGGACACTTCTTCCTTAACGCGCGGCATACGCGTCATACCACCAACAAGAACAACCTCGTCGATGTCGGATGTGGACAGGCCCGCATCCTTGAGCGCGTCTTTACACGGCTTGAGCGATTGTTTGACCAGATCGGCAACAAGGCTCTCAAGCTTGGCACGGGTCAGCTTCATCACCATGTGCAATGGCTGGCCGTTTGCGCCCATCGAGATAAACGGCTGGTTGATCTCGGTCTGGCTTGCGCTCGACAATTCGATCTTGGCCTTCTCGGCGGCTTCCTTGAGGCGTTGAAGCGCCATCTTGTCGGCCTTTAGGTCAACCTGGTTTTCTTTTTTGAACTCTTCGGCAAGGTAGTTGACGATGCGCATGTCAAAGTCTTCACCGCCAAGGAATGTGTCGCCGTTGGTGGACTTCACCTCAAACAGGCCGTCGTCGATCTCAAGGATGGTCACGTCGAATGTACCACCACCAAGGTCATAGACCGCGATTGTTTGGGTCTCTTTCTTATCAAGGCCGTAGGCCAGCGCCGCTGCGGTCGGCTCGTTGATGATCCGCAAAACTTCGAGACCGGCGATTTTGCCGGCGTCTTTGGTGGCCTGACGCTGTGCGTCGTTAAAGTAGGCAGGCACGGTGATCACCGCTTGCGTCACTTCTTCACCAAGATAGCTCTCGGCGGTTTCTTTCATCTTACCAAGGATGAAGGCAGAGATCTGGCTGGGGGAGTATTTCTCGCCCTTGGCCTCGACCCATGCGTCGCCGTTGCCGCCGTCAATCACGTTGAAGGGCAGGTTTTTCTTGTCTTTGGCCAAATCTTTGTCGTCGTTACGACGGCCAATCAGGCGTTTGACACCAAAGATTGTGTTGTCTGGGTTGGTGACGGCCTGGCGCTTGGCCGGCTGGCCAACGAGGCGCTCGTCATCAGTGAATGCCACGATAGACGGCGTTGTGCGCGCGCCTTCGGCGTTTTCTACAACCCGTGGTTTTGAGCCATCCATGATGGCAATACAGGAGTTGGTTGTCCCAAGGTCGATACCGATTACTTTTGCCATTTTCAAATCCCTTTACGTCAGGCGATGAGAGCAGCGCGGACCCGTTCCGGCACCCGTGCCAATTTCTCTTTGGGCGGGGATCACGCATCTGTGTCTCCGCCGAACGATGGGTATATAGGTGTGCGATTTGTGGCCTGCAAGCGGGCAAGCAGAGATTGATGCCGATTAAGTCGCAGGTGCCGCGAAACTGCCAGAAATTATGTGCCCAAACCGGCCATAATCACGTTGGTTTGGTCACAGGCGGTGATGCCGCCATAGGAAAACTGCGCAATCGCCACGCCAAACGCAACAGGCGATCCGTCGGTGTCGGCAGGCATATTTTGGCGGTTGGTCTCAAAATCGTTGAGGTCGCATGAAAGGTTTTCATCTGGGCGGCACACACTAGATTGATCCCCATGACCAACGCACGCCAACCCAATTCTGATAAGGTCCACAGATGAGCAAGCTAAGCCTGCGCGGCGTTGATGTTTATGCGGGCCTGTTGGACCCTGCCGCACAGACGGCCATTTTGGCCGATCTTCGGTCTGTGGTAAAACAGGCGCCGTTCTTTCGCCTCAAGACGCGGTTTGGGCAATCTTTGTCGGTGCAAATGACAGCGGCGGGGCAATATGGCTGGTTTTCGGATGCGAAAGGCTATCGCTATGTCGACCGCCATCCTGATGGCCAAGAGTGGCCCGCGATCCCCGACAGTGTGATGCAGGTCTGGGAACAGGTTTCGGGATGTGCGCGCAGGCCCGAATGCTGTTTGGTCAATCTTTACCGCGATACTGCCCGCATGGGCCTGCATCAGGACCGCGACGAGGCGGATTTTGATTGTCCGGTGGTTTCCATATCGCTGGGGGATGATGCATTGTTTCGGATCGGCAATGTCGAAAAAGGTGGTAAAAACGAAAGCCTTTGGCTGCGCTCTGGTGATGTGGCAGTCCTTGGGGGCGATGCCAGACTAGTATACCACGGTATTGACAAATTGCGCCTAGGCTCTTCTACCCTACTCCAAGGAGGCGGACGCATTAATTTGACGTTGCGCGTTGTCACTTAGCGGGTTGAGGTCACTATGCGGGTTGTTTCAGTTGGCGAATGTATGGTCGAGATGGCGCCAGCGGGCAGCCCGGGCCAATACCAAATGGCCTTTGCCGGGGATACATTAAACACCGCATGGTATCTGGCGCGGCTTTGCCCTGATTGGCAGGTCGATTACCTGACCTCGGTAGGCGATGATGCCCTGTCTGAGGATATGGTGGCCTTTCTTCAGCAATCGGGCATCGGCACCGCTCATATCACCCGCCTGCCCAATCGTACCGTGGGCCTTTATATGATTTCACTTGTCGCGGGCGAGCGCAGCTTTGCCTATTGGCGGGGGCAATCGGCGGCGCGGGCCTTGGCCCAAGATGGCGCCACATTGGACGCGGCGTTTGCGGGGGCCGATCTTGTGTACCTTTCGGGGATTACATTGGCGGTTCTGGATGGGGATGGGCGTGACATCTTGATGGCCTGCCTTGCCAAGGCGCGCAAAGGCGGCGTGCGCGTGGCGTTTGATCCCAACCTGCGCCCCCGACTTTGGGCCAATGATGCCGAGATGTGTGAAGTGGTGACGCAAGCGGGGACGCATTCCGATATTGTTTTGCCCTCATACGAAGACGAAGCCGCGTTTTTCGGCGACACCAGTCCAGAGGCCACGCGGGATCGCTGGCTTGCGGGCGGGGCGGATACCGTGATTGTCAAAAATGGCGGCGATGCGATTTGTTTTGCCCAACGGGGGGCCACAGGCGTTGTGATGCCCGAACCGGTGATGCAGGTCGTCGATACCACCGCCGCTGGCGACAGCTTTAACGCGGGGCTGCTGGCGGGCTTGGCGGCTGGCAAGGCGGCGGATGATATGATCACCAAGGGCTGTCAGGTAGCGGGCCAAGTGATCCGTGGCCGCGGGGCATTGGTTGATATAACGATCTAGAGCTGCGCCACCCCGCTTGCGCCGCCAAACGGCGGGCGGAAAATTAGCGGGATGCACCCCAACTGGCCGATGCATGTTTGCGGGTGTAAAATTCGCCCATCATCCCAATCACCAACAAAATGGTGGCGACCACAATCGGATAGGTCATGTTGGAATTATGCGGGATGTAGTTGCGAAACGCAAAACCGCGGCATTGGTCAATCAGGTGAAACAAGGGATTCCAGCTGAACAAAATCAGCATTGATCCCGGCAGCGAATTTGCAACAAACATCTTGCCCGAGGCAATCATATTGGCCCGCGAATAAATCGACGTGGCCACTGTCACAAAATCCGGCACCCAGGGTTTGAGCGCCAAAAACACCACCCCCACAGCCACGCCCGCGTACCACGCCAGCAAAAGCGTGCCCATTGCGCCAATCGGATCGTCGATGACAATCGGGTTGAATATCGTGTGATACAAAAACAGCACCACCAACAGCGACAGCATCTGAATATAAAGGGCGCCAATCGCCGAGGCACAGATCGAGATGATGGTATTAAGTGGCGCATGTTGCATCATCGGCGATGTCGGACCCTCCGAGCGGACAACAGCGGCCATTGTTTTGGTATGCGTCAGAAACAGGAAAATACCCGACATAAGATAAAGCAGGAAATCGGCCTGATAGATGCCCGCGCCGCGCACGCCAATCAGCGAAAACATGAAATAGAACGCGCCCACGAAAATGATCGTCTGCATGATGTTTAAAAGCAGGCCCATCACGGCATTGCGGTGGGTTCGGCGCACATCGCGCACGACCGAATGATAAATCAGCTCGGCCATGCCAAGCGCGGTTCTGGTGCGGATCAATTTACGCGGTGGCTCAACGGTTGCCATGACTGCTGCCTTTGTTGGTTGGCCGACATTAACATAGAAATCTTGCCGATCCTTTGACAGCGCAGCATAAGGGCGCAAAAGCGGCAGATCAACGAATTCGCCGCACAGGCAAGCAGTTGGAGTGAGAAGTGATGGATTTTGACCACCTAAGTGATGTGATGCGGCGTTTGGCGCTTGAGGCCGGGGCCGAGATTATGCGGATTTACAACGCGCCGGATTTTGAAGTGAAGACCAAAGCCGACGAAAGCCCGGTCACCGAGGCAGACGAGGCCGCCGATGCCTTGATCTCGGCGGGTCTGCGTGCCGCATTCCCCGATGTGCCGCTTGTGACCGAAGAACAGGCCGAAAGCCACGGCCAAAAGGTGAGCACATTTCTGATCGTCGATCCGCTAGACGGCACCAAAGAGTTCGTCAAACGGCGCGGTGATTTCACCGTCAACATCGCTTATGTCGTCGACGGTGTCCCGGTGCGCGGCATTGTTTATGCGCCCGCCAAGAACCGTTTGTTCTACACCCGCCCTGACGGCGTAACCGTTGAGGAAAGCGGTGCGCATGCTGTTGAGACCGTTGGTCCGGTTGCGCCAATTTCGGTCAGCACACCTGACAACGCCGCGCTGATGGTTGTGGCGTCTAAAAGCCACCGCGATCAGGCGACGGATGACTATATTAACAAGTACAGCGTGCAAGACAGCAAAAGTGCGGGCTCATCGCTCAAGTTTTGCCTTGTGGCGACGGGCGAGGCGGACATTTATCCCCGTCTTGGCCGTACGATGGAATGGGACACCGCCGCCGGGCATGCGGTCTTGAACGGCGCGGGCGGTCAGGTTGTGCGGTTTGATGACCACACGCCGCTGACTTACGGCAAGAACATCTTTGAGAACCCGTTCTTTATCGCCTATGCGCCCGGCGTGACGTTGCAGACACCATGAAAACCCTCATCGTCATTCCCGCCCGCTATGCCTCGTCCCGGTATCCCGGCAAGCCCTTGGCCCAATTGCGCGGCGCGGGCGGCCAATCGCGCAGTTTGATCCAGCGTTCGTGGGATGCGGCGATGGCCGTGCCCGGCATAGACCGTGTGGTTGTCGCAACCGACGACGACCGGATCGAGACGGCGGCAAAGGCGTTTGGCGCCGAGGTGGTGATGACATCGCAAGATTGCCGCAACGGCACCGAACGTTGCGCCCAAGCCCATGCCAAAATTGGCGGCGGCTATGATATCGTCGTCAATCTCCAAGGCGACGCGCCGTTGACGCCGCATTGGTTTATCGAGGAT